>DUGV01000041.1 GCA_013331225.1 Methanolinea sp. | reverse complement strand
GTCTCTACTCTCCTGGTTGTGGCCTGTCTCATCGGGATACGTGCTGGAGGCAGGTAAGAGGGGGCTTTTTGCGCAGGAGAGCCAGGTATGCAGAATCATGAGTGGAAGTGGGCATATCTTGCGGCAGGAGGAGCGGTATTCTTCATTCTCCTCATTGCGTTTGCGAACCAGGCCATGGACGGCATGTCCGGGGGGTATGCGGTCATGTTCGTCTCATTCTTTCTTGCCGTCACCCTGGTTGCAGTGTCCCTGCTGTTCTGGAGCCGGGCGAGGACAATGGACGCGATCCTTGAGGGGCAGAATCTCCTCGCCCACTGGACGTATTCGGCAGAAGATTCATTGGCCAGCGCAGGTCGTGAGTTTTTCGAGTACCGGGAGGCAAACAGGGCGCTCTTCATGGTTGTCGGGGGTTTTTTCCTCATTGCAATCGTCCTTCTTCTCATCTTTGGTGGCGAGGCGGGAGTTCTCACTTCCCTTGTTCTTATAGGTGCAGTCGGTATCATCGCCCTGGTCGCATGGGGTGCCCCGCGTTTGGTCTATTCGCGGGCGATCCGGGCTTCACCCGAGGCATTCATCGCGAGCAACGGGGTCATATACCGGGAGGCCGTATACCCCTTCCGTTCCTTTCTGAACCGGCTTGAGGGGGTCTCTTACCAGGATACCACGCCTGACACGCAGGCCCTGCTTATCTTTTCGTTCATCCAGGTCGTGGGCCTCTACATCCTTCGCCCATACGAGGTCAGGATTCCGGTCCCTGGCGGGGAGGAGAGCCATGCGCGGGACATCGCACTGGTGCTCCGATGACAGGGGATTGAAATGCATACTGCGAATGCAGTTATACGAAGCGCTCATGCACATACAATTGCAGAGGCGGATACGATGGCCTCACCTACGATGAGTAACAATCAGGGCCCGGGAAAAATTGTTCCTTCCAGTTTGCGCTCCTCGCAATCTGGGCAGGCGAAGATGGAGGGCCCTGCGACCACGGTCTTTTCGGGGACGATCACGTTCTGATACCTTTTTTGTTCCTCCTGTAAGACATCTCCTGTCTACCCACAGAGGGGAGAGAATACGAAGAGGAGATAATAGAGCGACACCCCGAGCATCACCACCCCCGCCACGACATGGATTCCTCTGCGGTGCCGGGAGAACCACGCGAGGATCTCGAGGCTCCGGGTTCCAGAGACGGCAGCGAATGCCAGGAGCGGGAGGGACATGCCGAGTCCGAACGCGAAGAACGAGCCTAGGTTTGCAAGAAAGCCCGTGGCAGTCGTCCCGATCGCAAGGAGAGCCACCACGGCTGCAGCGTTGCATGGAAGGATGATGACCCCGAAGAAAAGGCCAAGCAGGAAAGCGTCGACGACGGGTCTCCCGCTCCGGGGCTGTGAGATGCTCCCGGTCCACCGGCTGAGATCGATATCGAGAATCAGGACGATTGAAAAGGCGGCGAGGACCAGGAATGCGAGCGGGGAGAGGAACGAGAGGAACCGGGAGAGGGAGACCTGCACGACCGCAACAAAGATGATGCCGAACACGAGCATGGAGAGAATGACTCCTGCCACCACTATCATCCCAAGGGTGAGCGTGGAGCGTTCGCGTTCACCTTTTCTTCCCGCGAGGAACGAGAGGAACCCTGGGTAGAGTGGGATGACGCAGGGAGAGCCGAGCGGGGCGTAAAGGCCGGCAAGGAACGCCATCCACCAGGCCGAGAGGATCTCCACCGCTCAGCACACCGCCCTGATCAACGATGAGAGCTGGGCTGAGGTCTTGATGCCGGTACCAAGGAGCCGGGCATCCCCGCCAGGACAGACCAGTATCACAGGGGCTGAGGCGGGTGTCACCACCACCGGGCCGAACCGTTCGGTGAGAGAGCCGGCCATTCCTGGCGGGGAAAGGGTGTAATAACCCAGGAAACCGTTCTTTTCGATGTGGCTCTTCAGAACAGCCTCCTCCTCCTTTGGATCGATGTCAATTCCGATGACAGCAACATCTTCGCCAAGCTCCTTCTTGAGGGTCGAGATCTCCTTCTGTTGCAGGGTGCAGATTGGGCAGGAGACAGTGAAGGTATACAGGATTAGGGGTTTCGCGGATAACGAGGCCACGGAGAATGTCTCCCCTGTCTGCACGTCACGGAGTTCGATGTTCCTCCAGTTCTCGCCGGTCATGGTTCCTCCATTGACATGACCAGTAGTTCCCATGCACCCTGCGGAGAAGATTATGCAGCACGTGGCCAGAACAAGGCCTGCCGGGGGGAGAACCGGCGAGAACTTCAGCACGTTCATACCAGTACAGCTCGAAAATCGGGGGTTAAATACCTTCCTTCTTCGGGTTATGCGGCGGTTCCCAGGCACGGATCCCGTTCTGCGTGATCTCGAAGTCGAACCAGGCTCCAGGAGGGAGGGAGCGGTGCTTTGCGAGGGTTGCCCGGCGGAGGTGGTCCCTCCTCTCAAGGCGGATGATGGTCTTTGAGAGGTGCTCGAGGGCGGTGCCCCCAAGGCCGACGAAGACGTTCCTCGTGGTGTCGGTATAGACCTGGTTCGAGATAAGCACCGGGATGCGGTACCTCCTCGCATACCCAAGCAGCATCAGCACCTGCCCCGTCAATTTCTGCATGGCGTCGCGGCCACGTTCGAGCTGGCTCCGGTAGAGACCTGTTGCAGAGTCGACCACCACGAGGCCGGTCCCCCCTCCGCGGAGCATGGCATCGAGGCTCTTTACCATCACGCCCTGCTGCGTGAAATCCTCGGGTTCATAGAGATAGAGTCCTGCAGCCAGTTTTTCGGCGTCTTCTCCTGCGATCTGCCGGAAGCGCTCGGCAGAAAAGCCCTCGCTGTCCAGGAAGAGCACCTGGTCTCCTGAACGGAGCGCCGAGACCGAAGCCATCACGCAGATGGTGCTCTTCCCGCTGGCCGGTTCACCGAAGACCTGGGTGATCACTCCGCGTGCAAGGCCGCCCCCGAGGATCTCGTCAAGATCGACAGAGCCCGTGGAGAGGGGAGGGGGATTCATTCACTCATCCTGCCCGCCGCCTTCCAGGCCTCTGCTTCTGCCAGCCGGGCAACCTCGCGGGCGGGGACTGAGCACTCCCTCGCCACTTCGAACACGCGATCGGACTCGGCCTTGACCGAGAAGGCCTTTCCCCCAAGGGTCCCGCATTTGACCGGGACGTCCCATCGCCTGCCGGACAGATCGATTGTGACGATTCGTGTCTCCCTCTCTGCCACGAACCTGTGGATGCTCGGGATGCAGCGCACGCCAAGGGTGCCGGTCTCTTCCGCGAGGGCCACCGAGAGCCGGGCTGAGTCCCCGGGAAAGCAGACTACCCGCACGAGATAGCCCGGGCGCCCTTTCTTCATGGTGCAGGGAACGGCACATACGTCCCGTGCTCCCACACTCATCAGCCTGTCCACGCATCCTGCAAGGATCTCCCCGGTCACGTCGTCGATGTTGGTCTCCAGGATGTCTACCTCGTCTCCGCCCGAAAAATGGGATGTCTCGATGAGGGTTGCACGGAGCACGTTCGGGATGGAAGGCGGATTCCTTTCCCCGGCACCATACCCGGTGGCGACCACCCTGCCCCGGGGAGGAACGCCGGGAAACGCGGTGGCAAACTCTGCAAGGAGTGCAGCGCCCGTGGGAGTGCAAAGCTCCCCGTCCTCGCCTGTTCCATACTGCACAGCGAGGCCGGTTCCCTGGAGGATGGCGAGGGTCGCAGGAGCCGGGACAGGGACTGTCCCGTGAGCGGTGCGGACCGTCCCGCCCCCGACTGCAATAGTGCCGACGGCAACCGCATCCACGCCGAGAGAGGAGAGTGCGGTGCAGGCCCCGACGACATCGGCGATTGCGTCGTCCGCCCCCACCTCGTGGAAATGGGGACATTCGCCATGGATGACCGCCTCCCCTGCAGCGATCCTCTCGAATACCCTGCAGGCCATTCCAATCGCCCCCGCGGGTGCATCTGCGCCGTTCACCCGTTCAAGGACCTCTGTCAACGACCGGAGCAGGACCGGTGCCCGGGTGTCCACCTT
>DUGV01000284.1 GCA_013331225.1 Methanolinea sp. | reverse complement strand
TCCGGAAAGGTGAACTTGCCGCGTGCAGGTTTGCGTCGTGGATAGACGTGGGCTATCCCTGGGTCCTCCTCTCTGCAAACGAACGGATGATGCAGGAGATGACCGCCTCGATCCAGGGCGTGATCGAAGAGGGCGTGGTGCTCAAAGGCGCGGTCTCGGTCGGCGAAGGATCGGTAATCAGGTCCGGCACCTGCATCGAGGGGCCCTGCAGCATCGGGAGGGACTGCCGGATAGGGCCCCATGCCTATATCCGGGGGGCGACCACGATCGGCGACGGCTGCCACATCGGGCATGCGACAGAGGTGAAGAACTCAATTGTGCTCCCGAATACGAACCTCCCGCACTTCAACTACCTTGGCGACTCCGTCGTGGGAAGCGGGTGCAACTTCGGTGCCGGGACAAAGGTCGCAAACCTCCGGCACGACCGTGCCGAGGTGAAGGTGCGGGGGATCTCCACCAAGCGCAGGAAACTCGGCGCCATCGTGGGTGACAGGGTGCAGACGGGGATCAACTGTTCGGTGAACGTGGGTGCGGTGATTGGCTGCGGGGCACAGATCGGGCCCCATGCGCTCGTAGATGGATATATCGCCCCGGGGGCGAAGATACGATAGGTGAAGCAGGATGCAGGCAGTGATTCTTGCCGCGGGTGAAGGAAAGAGACTACGGCCGCTCACCAGGAGCAGGCCAAAAGCCCTGATCCCGGTCGGCAATGTCCCGGTGATGGACTATGTCATCGACGCACTCCTTGCCTCCGGTATCAGGGACATCATCGTTGTCGTGGGATACCGGAAGGAGCAGGTGATCCGACACTTAAACAGCCTCGATGCGAGCGTGGAGGTGGTGGTACAGGAGAAGCAGCTCGGCACGGCCCATGCCCTGCTCCAGGCAAAAGACTTAATAAAAGGGCGCTTCATGGTGCTGCCGGGAGACAACTTCATCAGCAGTGCCTCTATCGCCAGGATCCGGGATGTGCGAAACGCCCTGCTCGTGAAGGAGCATCCGTACCCCTCCAACTTCGGGGTGGTGATGACCCGGAGGGGATACGTGACCAGCATCCTCGAGAAGCCTGCCCATGCACCGAGTTTCACGATATCAACCGGCATATTCTCGCTTGACCGGGACTTCTTCTCGTGCATCCAGGGAAATGACCTTACTGATGCGGTAGGGGCGTTCATTGCTTCCGGGAAGAGGATCCGTGCGGTTCCTGCCGATGACTGGCAGGACGCGGTCTACCCGTGGGACCTCCTGCAGATGAACCAGAAGCTGATCCATGCCGCACCAGCAGAGAAGGCGGGCGAGGTGTCTGGCAGTTGCGTGATCCAGGGACAGGTCCGCATCGGGAAGGGGAGCAGGATAGGACCGGGTACCTGCATCACCGGGCCGGTGGTGATTGGACCCGGGTGCGAGATAGGCCCGCATGCCTGCATCATGCCGTTTTCAAGCATCGGCTCAAGGGTGAGGGTCGAGCCGTATACCATGGTGGAGAATGCCATCGTGATGGACGACACCCACATCGGGTCACACTCAAGGATAAAGGACACGGTCATTGGCGAGGGGACGCGTCTTGAAGACCACGTCAGCACGGTCACCGCGGCACCCCTGATGGAGATACAGGGCGAGCAGATCAGGGGGCGGTTCGGCGCAATACTCGGTGAGAAAGTCCGGGCCGGACCTTTTACCGTGTTCGAGGGGGCAATTGCGGGCAACGGCGTGACGGTGCAGGGCGGGTCACGCATCCAGTCGACGATGGCTTACGAGGACGGCGGCCTGGTGATATAGGCGTGTGCGGAATCTTCGGGTACTGCGGGAAAAAGAAAGCGGCGCCATTCCTGGTGGAGGGGCTGCGGCGGCTCGAGTACCGGGGATACGACTCGTTTGGAATTGCGGTGTCAAACCAGGGCATCACGGTAAGGAAGAGGGAAGGGAAGATCTCACTCGGAGGTGCGGACCTTGCCAGGGTGAAGGGAACGATGGGGATCGGCCACACCCGGTGGGCCACACACGGGGTCCCGAATGACCAGAATGCCCACCCTCACCTCGACTGCCAGGGTACCATCGCCGTGGTCCACAACGGGATCATCGAGAACTACGCAGCCCTGAAGCGGGAACTCCAGGACCGCGGACATGAGTTCCGTTCCGAGACCGACACGGAGGTCATTCCCCACCTCATTGAAGAGGCATTCCGGGGAGACCTCGCCGCGGCGGTGGGAGAAGTCATCCCCAGGCTGGAGGGCAGCTATGCCCTTCTCGTGATTGCGGCCGGGTGCACTGAGATGGTCGCGGTACGGCAGAAGAGCCCGCTCGTGTTGGGGGTGGGTGACCGGGCGTTCCTGGCGGCATCCGACGTCACTCCCATTCTCGAGCATACCGAGCGGGTCATCTTCCTCGAGGACGGGGACATCGCCACACTCTCGACAAGGGGGATCGAGATACAGCACGGGGGGACCGGGGTAGAGAGGCCGGTCCAGAGGATCGACTGGTCTCTTGCCGAGGTGAAGAAGGGCGGGTTCCCCCATTACATGCAGAAGGAGATCTACGAGCAGCCGGAGGTCTTCTCCCTCACTACCAGGGCTCTGCGCGGGGAGGAGACGCCCGCAGTCCTGCAGGGTATCCGGGGAGTCACGCTCGTGGCGTGCGGGACATCCTTCAACGCCGCGCTCCTCTGCCGTTACCTTATCGAGGAATATTGCGGGATCCCGGCACGCGTTGAACTTGCATCCGAGTTCAAGTATTATACGCCACCCGGGGATTACCTCGTCGTGGGGGTGAGCCAGTCAGGCGAGACCGCGGACACCCTTGCCGCAATTGAGAAGGCCCGCATGCACAACCACCCCACTCTCGCCGTGACAAACGTCCTCGGGAGCACGATTACCAGGCTCGCAGACCACACCCTCTACATGAGGGCAGGCCCCGAGATCAGCGTCGCGGCCACAAAGTCGTTCATCGCGGAGCTCGCGGTTTTCTTTCACCTGGTCGATCACCTGAGCGAAGGAGCGCTTGAATCGTCTCTCTCAACTGGTCACCTTGCAATCGGGGAGGCATTGCTCCAGGACCTTTCGCCCGCGGTGGACCTGTGCCGGGACGCACGGTCCATGTTCTTCGTGGGACGAGGCCCGTTTTATCCACTAGCGCTCGAAGGCGCCCTGAAGATGAAAGAGATCAGTTATATCCACGCCGAGGGGTACGCGGCCGGAGAGATCAAGCACGGGCCCTTCGCCCTCCTCTGCCCCGACACGCCGGTCGTCGCGCTCTGCCCGCCGGGCCAGGCATTTCCCGTGATGTTCTCCAACATCAGGGAGATGAAAGCCAGGGGGACCCCGATGATCGTGATCGGTGCGGAGGGGAACCAGGACCTCCAGGAGGTATCCGACGTGTTCATCCCGCTCCCGGGAGGGGGCCTGGTCTCACACGTGCTCGCGTCGACCGCACTCCTGCAGCTCCTCGCGTACCACACCGCGGTCGCGCTGGGAAGGGACGTGGACCAGCCGAGGAACCTTGCAAAGAGCGTGACGGTGGAGTGAGGATTGATCAAGAGCGCTTTTTTTCCAGGGCCTTCAGGATGACATTCTCATATATCCGGGAAAGCACGCCCCAGTCATAACGACAGGCAAGTGAGCGGTTGCGATCCCGATCGACAGGCTTGCGTAGGATGAAGTCGATTTGAGTGGCGAAGGACTCCTCGTCGTCATAGTAATACAGCTCATCACCAAAGAACCGTTCCAGTGCTGCCATCCTGCTCGAGAGGTCAGGTATTCCGCACGAGAGGTAGTTGAAGACCTTTCCACCAATCGTGCGCTGGTTTTTTTCGATAGGTTTCAGGGGGTTGAGCCCGATATCCATCGCCGAGATGTACCGGTTCAGTTCCTCGAATCTCACTGACCCTGTAAATCGCACCCGCTCAGCCACCCCGCAGGATTCAGAGAGTTCTTTTAACTGATTGCCATAGTCTGTGAAGAGCCCTGGCCCAACGATCAGGAGCGTGGCATCTATCTGCGGAAGGGCCCGTATGACGGTTTCAAGGTCAACCCAGTGCTCCAGTGAGCCGATGTATCCGATAACGGTCTTGCCCGCAAGGTTGAGGGATTGCTTTGCATCGCCCGCAGGCAAAGGCGTCAAAATGCCGCAATCAGCGCCATTGGGGATCACCGTGATGTCGCACAGACCGATTCCCATGAGGTACTCCTCAAAGTCCCGGGTCACCGTGATGATCGAGGCGGCGTGTCCCAGGTTGAACCGGGTGATTATCCGTGTGAACCACTGGATCAGGGAGCCCTGGAGAGAACCAGGATAATAGATAGAGGCAGATTCCTCCAGGTGGTCAAGGTAATCAAAGACTATTGGTACTCCGGTCATGTTGGCGAGAAATGAGGGGAGGATGTTGGCTGAAAGGATGACATCGATTTGCTCCCTCTTTGCGGTCTTTATGAGAGTGGCAAGGTGAAAGGGGGCGTTGAGCAGGTAGAAAAGGGACGGGTCACTCACCCCTATCGGTCCAGATTCAATAAGGTGACAGAATGTCGCCCTGGGAGGATTGTTGGAAAACTGCCCGATGCCGAAATGGAGGACGAAGACTTCGTGTCTCTCTGCCAGGAGATCAAAGATGAAGTTGAGGCGGTTTGGGACAGGGTGACGTATCCAGTCAGTGGTGGGGATCACGAGGATCTTCATCGTTTCAGGGAAAGTTTGGAGGAAGATGGGGATAATGGTAATTGAAGATCAGGAGTGGGGGGTTTTCTCGGGTCAGAGCAGCCCGAAGGTGCGCAAGAGGTCTCCTGCTTCATGGCGCAGGTCAGGATCAATTCGGAAGAGGACTGCGAAATAGAGGAGAGCTCCGACCAGGATGACAGCAAGCAGGTACAGTACCGAGGGAATCCCTATAATTGCCCGGAACATCAGCACAGCTCCAGCCATCACTCCTGTAGCCAGCAGTATATTCAGGATTTGATTATATTCCAAGCATAGTTTCAGGTGCCGGGAGAGATACCAGAGGGAGATGACCGCGGTCATGGAGATGGATATGAGAGTTGCGAGAGCTGCGCCGGCAATCCCAAGGAGTGGTATGAAGATTGCATTAAGCCCGATGTTGACCAGTGAAGCAAAGGATGTCGCGATAAAAGAATTCTTTGGATGGTCCATTGCGTTCAGGCAAGTGGTCTGGAGTATCACAAAGATCGTAACGATCTGCATAACGAGCAGTACGATCAGTGCAGGTGTGCCGGCGACAAAATCGGATCCGTACAGATAATAGAGTAACTTTTCGCTTAAGAGGATCCCGCCTGTAATGAGGGGAATTGCGAGGAGCAGGGAGAACGTGACCGCCCTGCTGAATGCCGAACTGATCAGGGAGAGAGTGCCCTCGGTGTTCCACCGGCTGATCCTCGGGAAAAGTGCGGTATTCACCGCAAGACAGACAAAGGTTGCCACCCCCGTCAACTGGTAGGCGACACGGTAAATTCCCACATCAGCATTCGTGAGGAAGTACCCAATCAGGATGGTGTCTGCAGTCGCAAATACTGTTGACCCGGCGGATGTAAGGAATATCCAGAACGAGAAGGAAAAGAGGCTTCTTAGATGGCGCATTCCAAATCTCGCCATTTTAAGCGGGAGAGAGTGAAAATTGAGAAAAAATCCGGAAATGAGCCCGATTATAAAACCGCCAGCAAGGCCTGCGGCGGCATACCCCAGGAAAGTAGCAACGATCTGGAAGAGGATCTTCATGAATGAATTGAGGAACTCGCTGATCTGTGCAATACCCACCTTGCCGGATCCATAGACCGCTGTCGATACGAACCCTGCAATAGTCCCTACGATGAGCGCCAGGATCAACCATGGGAAGAGGCCTGACGAAATAAAATCCTTGAAGTAAGGTGCAAGGAAAAGGAGGGCGGTCAGGGAGACTGCCAGCAGGATAACCCTAAGCACAATGAATGCGGAAAAATACTCGTTTGCCTCATTTCCTTCGCTAATTCGTTTTACAGCCGCCCCGCCGAACCCCCCGTCACCTATCAAGGCAAATACCCCGTAGTACGAGAGAAACAGGTAGTATGACCCCAGAATTGCCGGTCCGAGGACGTGGGCGAAGTACATCGTCGCGATATACCCGATCACTGAGAGTCCTATGACATTGGCAAGGGAAATGAGCGACTGGCGCCGGATAGGCTCGATTGCCATGATGCGGTGGATGAACCGGGCAATAAAAGGCACAGCATTCGTAGGAGAGGGCAAGAATTAATGATTTCTTTCGGCAGACTCGTCAGGAGAAATCCTGGGGAGAACTGGTCTCCCGACTCCTCCCCATCAAGGGCTTCGAAGATGTTTTGAACTGTATAGCATGAGATATTTGATAGTTGATGAAAGAAAAGATAATCGTATTCGCAATTCCAAAGGCAGTGATCTTGGTTTCTGGAGATAATGCATGGTAAAAAAAGCTTTCATCACCGGAATCACCGGACAGGATGGTTCATACCTGGCGGAACTTCTCCTCCACAAAGGGTACGTTGTGCATGGCCTCGTACGGCGGTCCTCCACGTTCAACACGAGCAGGATCGATGGGATATATGTCGATCCCCACGAACGCGATGCCCGTCTCTTCCTCCACTTTGGGGATCTCGCCGATTCGGAGCAGATCTCGAATATTATCTACAATATCGGCCCGGACGAGATATATCACCTCGGCGCGCAGAGCCATGTCAGGGTGAGTTTCGATATGCCCGAGTACACCGGGAACGTGACTGCCCTTGGGACTACCAGGATCCTCGAGGCGGTCAGGAGGAGCAACCATGGCGCGAGGTTCTACCAGGCTTCCTCAAGCGAGATGTTCGGGTCCGCGGCGCCTCCCCAGAACGAGCACACGGTCTTCTGTCCGCGCAGTCCCTATGCCTGCGCGAAACTCTATGCCTACTGGATGGTCAGGAATTACCGGGAGGGGTACGGGATATTCGGCTGCAACGGCATCCTCTTTAACCATGAATCCCCGCGCCGGGGGGAGACATTTGTCACCCGGAAGATCACAAGGAGCATCCCCCGCCTGCTGTCGGGGAAAGAAAGGTACCTGTACCTCGGGAACCTGGACGCCAAACGGGACTGGGGGTTTGCCCCAGAGTATGTCGAGTGCATGTGGAGGATGCTCCAGCAGGAGAAACCTGATGACTACGTGATCGGCACGGGGGAGACGCACTCGGTCAGGGAGTTCCTCGATGAAGCGTTCTCGTATGTCGGGCTCTCTGTCGATGAGCGTGTCCGGATCGATCCCCGGTACTTCCGGCCCACCGAGGTCGAGGTGCTCATTGCCGATGCAACAAAGAGCGCGCAGAGGCTCGGCTGGAAGCCGAAGATCACCTTCCCCGCCCTTGTCAGGATCATGGTCGACGCTGATATGCGGGCCGCAGGGCTCGAGCCTGTCGGTGAGGGCGATACACTTCTCGAGGATCTCTTTCCCGACAGGTGGTGGCGGGCGGACTGAATGGATGAGCGGACCCTCATTCTGCTACTATGTAAGTGACTGGGGAATGGGACATGCAGCCCGGAGCATCGCGATTATCCGGAGGATGCTCGCGGAGTGGCCCGGTGCCCGGATATACGTGAAGGCAGCGGGACCATCGGAGTTTCTCTGCCGGTCGCTTCCGCAATGCATCCATATCTGGACAGAGAACGATGCCGGTGTCGTGATGCATCCGGACCGTCCCGCCGTCGATTCCCGGAAGACGGAAGAACGCGTGAAGGCCTGGCTCGCGACGTGGGATCTGTATATTCGCCGGGAAACACGGTTCTGCCGCGAGCATGATATCGGGTGCATCGTCTCCGATATCGTGCCCCAGCCGTTCCTGGTCGCCGATGCGCTCTCCATTCCGGGTATTGCGGTCTCGAATTTTTCATGGCACCATGTGTACTCTCTCCTTTTCGGCGAAACTCCGGAGACCGGAAGGCTTCGCGAGGCGTACGGGTGCTGCGATCTCGCGCTTGTCCTCCCCTTCCACGAGCCGATGGAGCAATTTCCTGCCAGGAAGAAGATAGGGCTCGTCTCCCGGGAGATCACGGTTGGCCGNNCTGCGCCAGAGACTCGCAGTCCGTCCGGAGGACCGGCTCATCTATCTCAATGCCGGCGCAGATATGCCCCGGATTCTCCTGGAGACCCTGGAGCACCTGAAAGATACACGCGTGAAGATCCTTGTCTCATCGCACGTTGATGCAAAACAGGAGCACGTTGTAAGAATCCCTGGGTGGGATGTCGAGACCCAGAATTACCTTGCTGCCTGCGACCTCGTCGTCTCGAAGTGCGGGTACAGCACCATCTCCGAGGCAGCCCGGGCGCAGGTGCCGCTGTTCGTGTTCCGCAGGGAGGGCTTTGCGGAGGACGCGTACCTTGTAGACGGGATCACGGATTACCGCCTTGGAAAAGAGATCGCGTGGGAAACATTTCGGGATGGAGAGTTTTTGGAATCTTTCCCCGGGGACATGATGGACAACAGCGCTCATATGCAGGGACGTTCTATTCCTCTCAATGGTTGTGATGACGTCCTCTCCGCATTCTCGAAGGTGTTGCGATGACATTCTGGGATGACAAGCGCATCCTCCTCACCGGTGGTGCCGGGTT
>DUGV01000059.1 GCA_013331225.1 Methanolinea sp. | reverse complement strand
GGGGGTATGGGGGTCTCAACCCCCATAATCCTGTTTTTTTTGATTTCGATTTCGTATGGAAAGGTCCAGAAAATTTCCATTCTGTTTGCCTGTGGCCACCGGCCCACAGAATGAAAACGGAGTCTCCATTTCCCCGATAAATGGCCCGAACCATACGTTCAGGCAAAAAACCGATCTGCCCGGCATGGCGTCCGGGCAACCTCTCAATGAGGGGTGCTCATATGGGTTATGGCATCTTCATGGTTCCGGGGAACTGACCCGGTTCATGTCCGTTTCACCAGAATCCAAAAAAGAGATGAATCAAAAACTTACTTCTCTTCAACAAATGCCCGCAGCTGCTCGAGCATGTACTGTTCCACTCTCTTTACTTCGTCCATGGTTCCCCGGAATGCAAGGAGGTTGCGCTCTTCGCCTTCCATGTTGGCAAATCTCATTGGTGTGGACCGTTCAACTACCCTGACCTTAAATTTCTTCTCGATATCGTAGAGGATCTTGCGGGGCACGCCCGGGGGAACAAGCACATCGAATAAAGGTTCTTCGTCAGTCATGATTGCACCATTCTCACTTACCTATCTTGATCCGCTGGCTCATAATACATCGTCCCCCGCGTACGCCCCCGATCGGGTTTTTGGGCTTACCAAGCGAGTTCATGCACCGGCCCATAAGCGCCGCACCCCTTGCAAGTCCGTCATCGACAAAGACAAGTCGGTCATTCGGGTTCTCAAAGAATTCTCTCTCTCTGATCCCTTCAATGATATAATCCGGCTTTCGCCCCGATATCGCCGCTCTTCCGGTGAACCCGATGCTGGTATTTGGCAATACATGCCCCTGTTCGGCCGCCACGTCCACGAGGCGGAGCGCCATGCGTGCGCATACACGATCGATGACCTCGTTGAGGAGGTTCAGGCTGTGCTGGGCATAGATCTCCCTGCCAAGATCCTGCAATGCAGGGAGGGTGCTTCCATTCTCTCCGGCATCGCAGCCGATGAGGGCGACCCCCGATTCCTTTGCCACATCGGCATACACAGGTACCCTTCCGAACCTCCGCCGTTCAGGAGGCACGAGCCTTATGTCAATCAATTCATGGGCACGGTCCACATAGCGTTTCACCACGTCGCTCTGGCCTTTCAGTGCGAAATCGCTCACGACACTCCGGTCGCCGAACACGTCCAGCGCAGTTCCTGTATGGGAGTCTACGAGCCCGGTCCCTTTCACGATAGCATCGGGAATTGCGCCGGCAAGCCCGCAGAAGTTGCCGATGGTCTTGGCAAACGGGTTCTCTTCATCCCGGGCCACGTCGCTCGTGATGCGCCCGTCGAGTGTAGTCCCAAAATCGATCGAGATGCAGGGGTTCCGGAAATCGACAGGGGTCCACTTTGCGCCTTCCTTGATGCCTGCCATTGCGAGCTCACCCTCCATCTCGTTTGCGACCATCTCCACGCCCGTGCTTCCAACCGGGGGGATAACTCCCGCGACTGCCCCGATGAAGACCACCTTGTCTGCGTAACTGAATGGCTGGAGTTTCTGGGCCTGGTTGGCCTTCGACATGGGAGGGGTCATCTTCCTGGGAGGGACCCCTGCAATCAGGCAGCCGTTTGCGAGTGCCAGCACAAACTCTCCAACCTGGTCGGGAGAGTCCATCGCCGCCACCACGCCTGTGCTCCTCACGACGAAGTCAAGGTCCTTCTGGATATCGAGGTGTACATCCCTGTGGCATTCGACCAGGGTGTCCCGCACGAGCTCCGTAACGGACTCCCGCGTCAGCTGTGTCCCATCCAGAGTCTCCCCGAATACATCCTCGCCAGGCTTTGGCTTACGGACATCCCTGCTCATCTTCACCGTCTTGTGGATGACGTAACTCATCCCCGTCTCCAGGTTCACACCGGTGAGGATACATTTTGTGGTGGTGTTTCCCATTTCCACGGATGCAACGATGAAATAAGGTTTTATCTTGAATTCAGGGACATACACGCCAGGACCGTGCGCGATAGAGGGTGGAGGCGGGCTCTCCACGATATGTGGCCTGGGCTTGAAAAAGCGGTCCAAAAAACGCGCACACATAGTATCGAATGGGATGCTTGACCGGCATATATCTTTCGATTTACACCTTTTCCCTTCTGTTTCCGGTAATTTCCCCGCATCCAGCAGCCTTTTTTTATGTGGGGAGGGGTGCTCCCTACACCCGTTACATTCTTGTTCTCCCATTGTTCTCAGGAATGAAGCCGGAACCTGAAAATTCAAACAGGAATGCCCCAAAGCCGAGACAGACGGATATGGCAAGTAATACCAGGCCAATGTACGGGATCCTGAAGGCGATCTGGAGGATCACAAAGCCTATCACGAACTGCTGCCATGCCTTCGTTTTCCATCTGAGACGTCTCCCGATCACATACCCAAGTGACGAAGATACAAAGAGCGTGGCAAAAAGAAGGCCTGCTACCAGTACCACGACGATACATATCGCGAGGGGAAGTCCGACTACGGTGATGGCAAGGAGGACTCCAAGGACGATCGCGCCCAGTATGCCACCCAGTCCCGCAAGCACATTTACCAGGGGGCGGGACCTGACCCGTGCTTCGACTGCCATGTAGGGTACAGGTGCGAACCTGATTGCCAGGAGTCCAAGGATGGCCATACCGAGTGAGAAAAGGATCAGTGCAAAAGAGACCAGCCCGAGCATACGTTCACCGAGCGATGCGCTGTCCCTCGTGTACGAGAGGTGGCGGGACGTCCCGGCAGAAGTGAAATCCTCGCTCGACACCGTAAGGTTACCTTTCACGTCACCATGATGGAACACCCTTCCACCCGAAACCAGCGCATCGGCGCCTACTGTTGCGGCGCTGGTGATGTTGACCTCACCGGCGTGGATAAGCACGTTCCTGCCCACGCTGCTGTTCAGCGTGACCAACCCTCCGGCGAGGAGGACTTTTCCTGTCACCGGGGCATTGAGAGTGATCGTCCCACCAGCGGCGATCACATCGCCCTCAACCGGTGCATTGATCTCTATCTCACCACCGGCTGCGATGAGACTCCGGACAGGTGCATTCACGGCCACCTTTCCGCCTGCAGCGATGACGTCGTCGTCTATCGGCTGGTTCAGCAGGACCTGGTCATTGGTCTCTGTGACGAGGGCATGGACAGCACAGGGGAGCAGGAGGACAAAAAGTACAAGCAGGAGGACTGATGATCTGGTCATGCAAAGAGCATCAGCGGGTTAAATGAGAAAAGTATCGGTAAAAACCTCTATAATTTCCCTTCGGGACCCGTGCATGCAAAATGAAAATGGAGCAGCCATTTTCAGACGAAAAAGGTCGGTTAAGGATTATTCTCCCCCCCATCCCTCATCAGACAGTAAATGAAAATATTTAAATTTGGTTGCGATGAATGGCGATACATGGATATGCGCGACCCCCGGGGGTGGGTCTTTTATTATCTGATCTGTTTTGTGGCACTCCTCTGGGTGGGATTTCTCACCGCTCAGGGGGTTATGATCTTTGTGAGTCTCTTCCTCACCCTCATCGTGCTCGGGTTCTCTCTGATCCTCTGCATGATGCTGGTACTGGAGTTGAAGAACGAAAAAGAGACAGAAATGCAATGAAAGGAAGGATTTTTTTGCGCATTTACCCGTCAATGGGAAATGTCATTCTTTAAATAGTCTGAAACACTACCATCCCATGGAGGGGAGCATGAGGGCAAGTTCCTTTACCATTCTGCTGATTGTGCTCCTGATGATCATCATCATACTTGCGCTTATTGTGATCATAGGTCTCACCTCCATGATCGGCGCAGGGAGCACTGCGGGAGAAGAAACAGGGCCTATCATCCAGTTCGTCTCCCTTGCCCAGGAGCAGGTGCTGGCATTCTTCGACTGCCTCCAGCAGTGGTTCAACTATCTTATTATCCAGATCCAAAAGCTCTCCGAAGCACTCTGACAAGAAGTATTCAAGTGTGCGCCTGGATCCGCCGATTCCCCGGCTGATAGATTTATATTCCCCCTAAAACCATCATACCAGTAAGGAGAAAGATTCCTTGAGTGTGTAAAAATGCGGATGGAACATGTGAAGGGCAGCAAGAGAGGAGAACTCATTCTCTATGCACTCTCAACCTGCGGCTGGTGCGCGAAGACCCGGAAACTCCTCGATGACCTCGGGGTCGAGTATTCGTATGT
>DUGV01000070.1 GCA_013331225.1 Methanolinea sp. | reverse complement strand
TTCGGGGTCCCCGAGAGGGAGATGAGGCCGCGCACCGTATCGCGCGAAAGCCCGATGTTCAGGACCGTCTCCATCACCCCGGGCATGGAGACTGGCGCCCCTGAACGGACTGATACCAGGAGTGGCCTCCTGGTGCTGCCAAACGAGAGGCCCGTTGCCTTCTCCAGGCGGGAGATCCCGGTTGCAAGGAGGGCAGGCAGGTCTGGCGGAAGATGCCGTCCGGACTCAAAATACTCCTCACAGAGGCTCACCCCAAGGCAGAACCCGGGGGGCACCTTTATTCCCAGGGATGCAATGGTGGCAAGGTTTGCTGCCTTGTTGCCAAACTCTTCTGCCGGGACGCACTCCACCTGGCCGCACCCGAACGTGACNNATGGTTTTGCTGCCATCACCTCTTCCTCACTTCACCGGTTCATCCTCTCCATGATGTCGTCGCGGAGGAGAAATGCCGCCTTCATCAGGGAGTTCGTGGACTCCTCGATGGTCCGGGCAAGGTCGCCATAGACCTGCATCTCCTTCCAGTCCCGCGACTCCACGAGGATGGTCTTCTGGGCGAGGCGGAGGGCCTCGTCCGACTGGTGCTCGAGGGAGAGGACATGGTCGATCGCCTGGAGGAACTCCTGCATGTCATCCCTGCTGTACCCCTTGTAGACGTACTGCGAGGCGATCAGCGCTTTTAAGAACTCCTGGGCACTCCTCTCCGCGAGTTCGGCCATCTCCACGAGCGACTGGTTGATCTTCCTCGAGAACGTGACGGACGGGATGAGTGTCACAAAGAAGGAGGCCTCCTCCAGGAAGTCAAGCGCGTCATCCGCAGTGAATATGAGGGCCGAGTAGAAGTCGGCATTCTCGATCCTCCGGGAGAGGGTCCGCACCTTGGTGACTGCGAGATCCGCCTCGCTCTCCCATTTCTTCGCCCTCTGTGCGCTCCTCGCGATGAAGGAGACGTCTCCCCCCATCTGGATATGCTGCAGCGCCTCCCTGACAACCGTTGCCACGCTGATCGTAAGAGTCGCGTGCTCCTCGCAGATCTCCATCAGGTTCTCGTGCGCCGACCGGAAGTAGCGGAGCAGTTCTGCCTTGATCTCGTCCTGGACCAGGAGGCGCGACTTGTTTGCGAGGAGACCGGTCGCGGAGACCCGGAGCACCCACTGGAAATACTCGATACTCTTCTCGCGCCCGAGGATCTGGTGGAGGGGTTCCCCGTACCGCATGGGGACGCGGGATGACATCTCCATCGCGTCGTAGATCATCTTCTCCCCGCCGAGAAGCAAAAACCCCATGTGCCCGACGTCGTTGTCCGCGGCCCATTTCAGGACCGAAACCGCGTCCTTGGTGAGGAGAAAGTTCCGCAGCCTCTTCCGGGCGCGGTTCCAGTCGATCAGGAAGACCAGGCGCGACCCTGCGAAGGAGAGGAACCTCGCAAGGTCATCATTCCCGGACGCGGTATAGGTTCCCGTTGAGAGGTGGTAGATCTTCTTCTCGAAGGTCTGCGCTCCCTTCTTCGAGAGCGTGTCGCCCCACCTGACCCCCTTGCCCTCGAAGAGTCCCTGGAAGAACTGCAGCCTCGGCATGTGGATGTCGGTATAGATGATGGTCGCGGTCAGGCCCTCGATGTTGATCACCAGCACGTGGGCATCGGTCATCCCGATATCGTTCTGGAGGATCAGTCTTGGGCCGTTCCTCGTCGCGGTGGTCCCAAGGCCGGGGTGATCGAACTTCAGGGGTGCAGTGCGCCGGACCCCTGACATGAAGGCACGGACGATCTCCTGGTCCCCCTCGTCAAGGAGGTAGGTCATGGCCCCGTCGATCACCTCGCTTGCGAGATCGCCCTGGAGCCTGTTCAAGGCACGGTGCATGTCCATCACCAGGAGGTGGACGCTGTCGCCGTCTCCGCTCTGGCCCTCGGTGATCGCGTCGATTGCTGCCTTCTCCGCGAGGTCTCCCTCGCCAGTAGGAATGCGCTGTTCAAGGGCTTGCAGTCGTTCCCTGATCGTATGAGCATCGTCGTCGTCGCGGGACAGGAGGGGTGTCGCCATCTCCAGGAGATTTGACCTCACCTCCCCGAAGAGCTGCGCGGAGTGGGGGATGCGAACGACTCCTTCTCCTGCTGACTCCGATTCGGCCACCACCCTGTCGTAGACAGTCGTCCCTATCCCCGCAGCCTCCCTTTCCACCCGCAAGCTGGAAAAATCGGCATGCGGGTTCTCGGCCCTGGACCGGGCTGCCTGGAGGAGGGTGAAGAGATACTTGATCCGGTCGTTAGCCGCAAGGGCGTTGTTGACCAGGGTGGGAAGGATCAGCCCCTCCTCACCAAGCTCTTCTATGATCTCCTTCTTTGCAGGCATGGTTTCCTCTTCATGACATCCTTCTCCCGACTGGCACCACCCGGCCCTTTCCATGTATTTCCGGATATCACGTTAATCTCCTTTTCAGCCCGCGGGAATAAAGGCCTTTTCCACATATCACTATTGAGAATCCGGAGGGGACCCGGGACAGGAGGGGAGGTGACCTGTGCGGTGGGATCACCCCCGCAGGACGGCCCATGAATCACCGGGAACGCATTGCCTGTGTCTCGCTCATCCCCTGATTTTATCTTTTCCCTGCAACCCTTGCGGACGTCCTCGCGGCAACGTGCATTTCCATTCTTACTCAAGCAAAGCACTATTACCTCTCCCCCCACCAATACCTCTCAAGGGAGCATGGAATGGAGCGAGAGGACCTTCACGAAATTTTTGAGAGAATCCAGACGGGGATCGTGATCATCGACCCGCTGGACCATACCATACTTGACGTCAATCCCAATGCTGCTGCCCTGATGGGACACAAGCGTGATAAAGTTGTCGGGAGAATCTGCCACCAGTTCATCTGTCCCGCGGAGAAGGGCAGATGCCCGATCACGGACCTTGGCCAGGAGATCGACAATGCAGAACGGGTACTTATCAACCGGGACGGGGAGAAGGTCCCCATCCTGAAGACCGCAACAAAGGCACGGTTGGGAGAAAAGGAGGTGATCATCGAGAGTTTCATCGACAACCGGGACAGGAAGATTGCAGAAGAGAGGAGGTGTGCGATGATCGGCTACATCGACGAGACCGTGATGCGGATCCGGGAGCCCCTCCTCCTTGTGAAACAGAACCTCGAAGATCTCGCCGGAAGGGTGGACGATATTCCTGCAGGGTCCGGGATTCTCCAGGCGGAATTGCAGGTGGAGGCACAGCGCCTGGCGCAGATCTTTGAGAACCTCCTTGATATCCAGAGGGCAATTGCAGAGGGACGCGAGGAGATTCCAGAGTCCTACAAGGCGTTCATCACAAGGGAGTAATTGAACAATCCGCGAATGTCTCCCCGTTTCCTAATCAAAATCGCTTCCGTGCCCGTGCGCTCTTCGAGGACACCCGGTTCATTTTCCCCACAGATCCCGCGGGACTGCGGTAATGGAGTGCTATGAAGGGCCATGCCTTGCCACGCGCTTCTGTCCTTTGGGCCATGAAATCCATCCTTCTGCAGGATACCATGGCAGCGGCCGGCACTTCCGCTATCCCGGACAGAGTTCCCTTACCGTCTCGAGGAGCGCCCGCGGCAATATCGGCTTACGGATGACCCGGGCGATGACAGATGCATACTTCTCCCTGTCTTCGGATGAGACGTCCCAGGCGGAAAGGATGATAACCGGGACGTCCCGCAGCGACTCGAGCTTCCGCCATTCGTCGAGGAACTGCAACCCGGTGATGGGGGTCATCATCAGGTCGAGGAGGATGATATCCGGAGCGAGGTGCGGGAGCTTTTCCAGCGCTTCCTGGGGATCGGTGAACGGGAGGACAGAATGGCCGGCATGCTCGAATGTGACTGCGAATACCTCCACAATATAGGGGTCGTCATCCACGATGGCAATGGTCACCATCTGTGCTCCTGGTACCGATACGGAGATGCCCTGGCAGCGTTTCGTCTCGGGCCCGCGTGCTCCTTCTTCCCAGTGGGGGCGGGGGAGATCCTCTCGTGGCGCTCAAGGTAACTCCTGACTTTTTTGGACTCGAGGTACCCCTTGTCCAGCTTCTCGACGATCTCGTTGATCTGCAAGGAGAGGTCGATGATCTTTTTGGAGCGGGGGTCTTCGTCGAGGCTTGCATACCCGACGATCCCCTGGAGCGGGTTTCGGATCTGGTCGTTCAGGGTCGCAAGCTGCTCGAGGATCCGCGTGATATGTTCGAAGGCCATCTTCTCCCGGTCTCCTGCCCTGAGATACCCGATTACAAAAGAGAGCTCCTGCGCCATCTGCCGGAAGAGCGTGATCTCAGGCGCATCCGGCACAAGGTGAGGGGGGAGCACGGCGAAGATCCCCCCCAGCATCCGGGTGGTGGAAGGCAGCGGTCCGACCAGCCCCTGCTCCTCCCTTCCCATGCAGTTCCATGTGCAGTGTTCACAATCGTCTTTACATTCCCCCATCACCGTGACCACTTCCTTTTTCAGTGCCTCCTGCACACAGGGGGGAAGCGCGTCCAGGGCGTACGGCGGCTCAGGGAAGCTGCAGGAGGTATCCCCAAAGGCAGCCTGCGAACGGACTGTGCCATGCTCGTCGAGTGTTCCTATCCAGAGCGCCCGGTACGCGCCTGATGATGCGACGATCCTGGTGATGATGGCAAGCAGTTCATCCTCGCCTCCCGCCACCACAAGCGCCCGGGTACCTGCCGTGGTGACCTGGAGTGCACGGTTCTTCAGGTACAACTCTCGGTTGGATGTCTCGAGGTCCATGGTCCGTTTCTTCACCAGGTCGTCGAGCTGCTCGTTCAAGGCCCGGAGCCTCTCCTCGGCCTCGACTTTGGAGGTGATATCATAGAGGGATCCCTGGATGAAGAGAGGCGTGTTCCTTGCATCAACAACATTCTGGATGAATGCCTGTATCCAGCGGATCGCCCCCTGCTGGTGGATGATCCTGAACTGGAATTCGTTGGTGTAGCCGGGAACTGTCCTCGCCTTCTGCATCTCCCCTTCATACAGGCCACGATCATCCGGGTGCACGAGCGTATCCCATGGAGGCTTCCCTGCCTTGATCTCGGCCTCGGTATACCCCGTGATCAGCGAGAGCGCCCCATGATAGAAGACGGGTTCGAGATCCATGGAGAGGCGGAATGCTACCCCCTGGAAGTGCTCCACGAAGAGCCGGTACCGCTGCTCGCTCTCGCGAAGTGCCCGGTCCATCGAGTGCCGGAAGAGCGCGACCTCGATGGTGATATACATCTCCTGCTCGTTGAAAGGTTTCAGAAGGTATCCATACGGGCCGGTCTTCCTGACCTCCTCGATGATCTCGCTGTCTGAATATGCGGTCAGGAAGATGACCGGTATGTCAAGGCGTGACCGGATCACCTCTGCAGCCTCGATGCCGGTCATCTCACCGGCAAGGTAGATATCCATCAGCACGAGATCAGGCCTGGCCGCCTCCGCAACCTGGATCGCTGCTTCACCGGTCGCCGCCACACCTGCAACCGCATAGCCAAACCCTTCGAGGGTTATTCTCAGGTCTTCGGCAACGACCTGCTCGTCTTCGGTGATCAGGATCGTGGTCATTTTCGCACCTGTTCTCCATGGTCCTGTCGGGATGGATCTCCCGTACTGCTCCTGGGACGTGGGATGAGACCGGGAGGCGATATGTCAGCAGTATCCCCTGAAGGGTTATTAATCATCTGGAGGGACCGCCAACCTGCATGTCTTCGGCAGACACGTAAAGGCTGATCGCACCGCCGATGATGTTTACCGCGATCTTCATTGCCTCCACCTCCTCGCCGAGGAACTCTCGCATTTCCCCGGTTGCAAAGAGCACGAGGCCCCAGATCCTGTCCTGGACAAAGACCGGGAACACGATAGCCGTGTGGACCCTGAGCTGCTCAAGGAGACCGTGTCTGTTCACGGGGGTCTCCTCAAGGGGTATCCTGACAGGGGTTCCCTCAAGGAGATTCTGCATCGATCCCGAGAGGCCAATCTCTGAGAGGGCCACCACCGGACCCTCCTTCCCCTTGAGGTAGTATGGGGTTGCCCCCATGGTCCATTCGGTGATGAGGTCAAGCAATTCAAACGGTGCTCCTGCCTGCCTGAACTGCAGGACCTGGACACGGTCAAGGTCCATTGCAATCGCGATCTGCTCAAGGATGGGGTGAAAATCGTAGCCCCACTTGTCCGGAGCCGTCCGGAGTGTAATCCTGTGGGTATCCGAGAACTGCCGCAGGAACCATTCCACCCCAAAGCCGAGGGCAAGGAGAATGGCATCCCGCTTCTTGATCTCGTGCTCCATCCTGTGCTTGAAGAGGGCGATCTCGATATTGGACTGGACCTCGCGCTCGTTGAAGGGCTTGACGATGTATCCGTAGGGCTCGGTCAGTTTCGCCCTGTCAAGAAGGGTCGAGTCTGCGTAGGCCGTGACGTAGATGACGGGGATATCATGGCTCCCGCGGATCTCCGATGCCGCAGTGATCCCGTCCATCTTCCCTGCGAGCATGATGTCCATCAGGATGAGGTCCGGCTTCTCCGTCCCGGCCAGTTCTATTGCATTCTCACCGCTGCTCGCGATGCCCGCCACTATGTACCCCAGGCCTTCGAGGGTCATCTTCAGGTCTTCCGCGACGATCTGCTCGTCCTCCACCACCAGAATCCGCGTCGATTTCATGATGTTTCTCCCGTCACGATCCCGGGGATCACCACCCGGAACATGGTCCCCCTCTCCACACCCACCTGCTCGATCCTGCCGTTGAGCTGCCGAACCAGCGCAGGAACGAGGTGGAGCCCGAGGGTCGGCGTATCACGCCAGTCGAACCCTTCGGGAAGGCCGATGCCGTCATCCTCCACAGATACCACGATCTCGCCATTCTCCGCTCTCCCACGGAGGGTGACAATCCCTGTCATTTCGCCGGGGAACGCATGCTTCAGGGCATTCGAGACCAGCTCGTTGACGACAAGGCCGAGGGGGATGGCGATATTAATGTCTGTCATGATAGGATCGAATCCCATACGTAAAGTTATTTTCCGTGCGATGTCCCCGTGAGATGAGATCAGTTGCGTGCCCAGAGAGTGGAGATAGGTGGAGAGGTTGATGTGCGAGAGGTCTTCGGACTGATAGAGCTTCTCGTGTACAAGAGACATCGCCCGCACCCGGTCCTGGGTCTCCAGCAGGAGATCCCGGAGCCTGGGGTCCTCGGCCTTTCGCATCTGGAGGTTCATCAGGCTTATGATTATCTGGAGGTTGTTCTTGACCCGGTGATGCACCTCCCGCAGCAGCACCACCTTCTCCTGGAGGGAGGCGTTCAGGGCCTGTGTGCGGGCGACCACCTGCTGCTCCAGTTCCTCCGTGAAGCGCTTCTGCAGCTCTTCGGCATATTTCCGGTCGTCAATATCGGTAAGGAGCGAGAAGGCGCCGATGATCTCTCCTTTCTCCACGATCGGGCTCGTGGATGCGCTTACCCAGAAGAGAGAGCCATTCTTCCGGATGAACTGCTGCTCGAAGCGCTCGCTCTTCCCCTGCAGGCGTTCCCTGACCCGCTTCTCGTGTGTCTCCCTGGATGACTCGGGGAGAAATTCGACAACCCTCCTTCCCCACATCTCCTCGGGCCGATACCCGAACATCTCCGCGAGTCGGGCGTTGACAAAGGTGGTCCGGTAGTCCCTGTCGACCATCCACACCCCCTCCTCCGCCTTCTCGATCAGCAGCCGGTATTTCTCCTCGCTCGTGCGGAGCGCCGTCTGCAGGGCTTTCTGATCGGTCACGTCCCTTACGATGGCGAGCACCTCCTCCTGGCTGAGCGCAATCATGCGTGCCTCGTAATGGCGGAGCCCTCCAGGGAGAGAGAGATCGTATTCGAACTGCTGGAGTTCCTTGGTATCTATCGCCCGGGCGATGCGCTCCATCATCAGTTCTGTCATCTCCTCCGAAAAGCCGGTATCCCTCACGTTCCTTCCGAGTATCTGGTCTGCAGGAATGGCAAGTACAGACCTGTCCGGGACATGGAACTCGAGGTATACGCCGTCCCGGGAGATCGTGAACATCAGGTCGGGCACCGCCTCGAGGAGACGGGCATTCCGCTGTTCGCTCCTCCGGAGCGCATCTTCTGCACGTTTTCGGCGGGTAATATCGAGGATGACTCCCTCGTAGTGTGTGATTCTTCCCTCGTTGTCCCGGCGTATGTGGGTGTAGTCTTCGATCCAGCATTCTTTCCCGTCTTTTCCCAGTATCCGGTACTGCTGGATATACTCGTCTATCCCGTGTTCGCTGTTGTAAGCCACCTCGCCGTTCACACGCTCGAGGTCATCGGGGTGGATGATATCGCGAAACGCTATCCTGCCGGAGAGGAATTCTTCGGGGAAATACCCAAACTGGGAGATGTTTTCGCTCACCGTCTCGACTGGCCAGCCCTCCTCGGCCCTCCAGAGAAACGCAACGGCAGGGCTCGTGTTGATGACCCGCACCTCCTCCTCGTGGATCTTGAGAAGTTCCGCGATGCGCTCCTGTGCCGCTCTCTTCTCGGTGACGTCCCTCCCGATGACCTGGATCCCATCCACAGCCCCGCTCCTGATGACCGGAGCAAACGACATCTCCATCACTGCATAACTGCCGTCATTCTTCCGGACATGAGCCTCCAGGCCCTCTGTATGGACTCCTCCCAGGTTCCGGTCCACGGCTTCACTCACGGACTGCATGGATTCGGGGTGAACGTAATCGAACGCAGCTGTGCCGACGACCTCTTCGGGGCGATATCCAAGGATCCTCCCGATGGACGGGGAGGAGTATGTGATCGTGCCGGCCTGGTCGACCAGGAGAAGGAGATCTGAGATTCGCTCGGCAACGCCGCGGTACTGCTCCTCGCTCTGCAGAAGGGCGTCCCTTGCCTCTTTTAGTTCGGTGATGTCCTGGATGGCACCTATCAGTCTTCCTGTCTTTTCTCCCTCTTTCACTGCACGACCGGTGATGTGGACCCAGAGGCGCCGGCCCTTCGCACTGGTGAGGGGGACTTCGAGGTCTATCATCTCACCGGTCGCGGTACATCTCTGTATCGCCTCCCTGATCCGTATTCTGTCGGGTTCATCGAAGAACCCGAGCGCCTCGTCAAGTTCGAGGTGGTCTCGGTCGTATACTTCATGGAGGACATACGTCTCCCGCGTCCACCGGATTTTTCCTGTCCCGGTGTCGAGTTCGAGCCCCCCCACCCTTGCAAGTCTGCCCACCTCCGTGAGGAGTTTCTCGTTCTCAATGAGCGCGTTCGCCGCCCGTTTCTGTTCGGTGATGTCCCGGAAATACCAGACACGCCCATAATATTTCCCATCTTTCCCGGTTATCGATGCGGAATACCTGTCGAACGTACGCCCGTCCGTCAGCGCTATCTCCTCCCGGCTCTTCTGATCGCGGTGCTCATAGAGGTACCTGACCCTGTCCAGGAATTTCTCAGGCTCGACCAGCAAGGCAAGAACCTCCTGCATGGCCTGTTCGTCCGAGTGCGTAGCGAGAACATCCGGGGGGATATTCCACATATCGGCAAAACGCTGGTTATACGAGATGATCTTTCCCCATTCATCAATGATTAAGATCCCATCAAGAGAGACCTCCTGCTGGGTGGACAGGATGATGTTTGAGAATTGGAGCGCCTCTTCCGCCTGCCTGCGGTGCAGCAGCTCCCACAGGTGGTTCCCGAGAGTGGTGAGGGCATTGATATCCCCCTCGTCATAGTCTTCGGGCTTGTTTGCCACCGCGAGGATTGCGACGATCAGCTCCCCGTCAAATATCGGGACGCCGAGATAGCGGGTGATGGGCACGTGCCCCTCGGGATACCCGTGCTTTGCAGGGTGGGCCAGGGAATAATCGTTGAGAATGAAGGGGGTTCTCTGGCGTATGGCCTCCCCCCAGACGCCGGCCGCCGCGATGGGGAAGTGCATCGGCTTGTCCGATACGGTACATTCCTTCATCGCATCCTTCGACCACGAGTGGATCGTCATGACCGACTCGTCAGGGCTTATCAGTCCTATGAAGGAGTACCCGCTCTCCGTCATATGGAGGCATGCTTCGAGGGAGTACCCAAGCAGGTCCCGGAACGGCACATCCTTCATCCGGTTGAGTTCAAGGAGATTCTGGGTCCTCTGCGCCTGGAGCGTGACCTCTTCTTCTGCCCGTTTTTGCTCTGTTATGTCGACGCCGACGCCGATGTAAAGGGGGGGCTCCCCTTCCCGGTGGGAGATCTCGCGGGTGTTCCAGAGGATGGTCTTTGTATGGCCCCCCCTGCAGGTAACGGTGGTCGAAAAATTCTCGAGATGCGATTTCGTCGAGATTATCCCGTTGATCCGGCGCAAAATCTCGCGCCGGTATTCCTGGTCAGGGTATAGGGCCTTCCATACCTCGTTTCTCCCTCTCACCTCCTCGAAGGTATACCCGCACATCAGCTCGGCCGCCGGGTTCCATTCGATGACTCGTCCTTTTTCATCGAGGACCATCATCCATACATTCGCGTTCTGGATGATTCGCCGCTGCACCTGCTGGCTCCTCTCGAGGTCTGATCGAATCCTCTCCAGGTTCTCCGCAAGATAGACTACCAGCACCCCAATCCCGATGAACACGAGGGTCCTTATGACGGCCCCCTCAATGATTTCAAGGTCAGCGGGATGGAACAAGACGACAAGCACCAGGTACAGGAAGCTGAGGAAAACAATTCCCCAGAGTCCCTGACGCCGGTACCGGTATGCAAGGAGGACGATCGGGATGTAATAGAGGTGCATGAAGATGATGGTGATGCCCTGCGAAAGGCAGTATACTGTCAGGGAGATGACGGCGACCGAGAGCAGGACTATCACCGCCTTCCACGTCCTCTCCGCCATCGCGGGTATGGGGGAGAACATCCTGTTCATGTCCCCGAGCCCCCCGCGAACCCTTTGGATGGACGTCGCACTGCCCCGGAAACGCCCTTCATTCCTTCACCTTCAGCACCATGGTAAATGCAGTCCCCCGGGTCCTGTCCAGGTCGATGGTCCCGTCCAGCTGGTTCACGAGGGATATTACCAGTTTGAGCCCGAGCGACTGGGTATTCCTCCATTCAAGGTCTGCCGGTATACCGATGCCGGTATCCTCCACGACAAGGTTGATGGTCTTTTCCTCGCGCCTCGCCAGGATGAAGAGCGACCCGGCCCGTCCGTCCGGGAATGCATGCTTGAGTGCATTCGAGACGAGCTCGTTGATGATAAGGCCCAGCGGGATCGCAGTGTTGATGGGGAGCGTAATCTTCCCAATCTCTGTCTTCAGGGTCACTTTCCGGGAATCGGTCTCGTAGTACGCGAAGAGCTGGGAGGTGAGGAACCGTACATACTCGGCGAGATCGATATCCGAGAGGGTCTCGGACTTGTAGAGCTTCTCGTGCACGAGTGCCATTGCCCTCACCCGGTTCTGCGTCTCGGCCATGACCTGTCTCATCTTCGGGTCCTCTATCTGGCGGAGCTGGAGGTTCGAGAGGCTGATGATGATCTGGAGGTTGTTCTTGACCCGGTGATGGACCTCGCGGAGGAGCAGGGTCTTTTCGTTCAGCGCCGCACGGATCTGGTCCTCCATCTCCCTCCGCCGGGTGATCTCCTCCTCGAGCGCGACATTCGTGTCCGCCAGGGCATGTGTCCGCTCCTCTACCTTCTGTTCGAGGACCGTGTTCAGGGAGCGGATCTCTGACTCCATCATCTTCCGGTCGGTGATATCGCTTGTAAATCCCAGCAGCCGCTGGTCATCGATCCTGACGGCCTTGACAAGCCAGTATCGGACCTCGCCGCTCTTCGTGACGTACCTCGTCTCTCCGGTCGCCTGCCCCTCCTCTTTCACTTGCCGGAAATGCGCGAACGCGATCTGCTGATCACCGGGGGGTATGAGGTCCCGTATGTTCTTTCCGACAAGTTCGGTCTTCGAATACCCGGTGATCGCGCATGCCGCCTCGTTCACCATGAGGTAATTCCCCTCCGCATCTGCAAGGAATATCCCGTCGGGGGCGTTCTCGATGTAACTCCGGAACGTCTCCTCGCTCTTTCGGAGCGATTCTTCCGACTCCTTCTGGCTGGTGATATCCTGAAACACCGCAACAAAATACCCTTTTTGGGGACAGGAAACCGATATGTGGAGCCAGATCCTGAGAGGGGTGAAGAATACATCAAATGTCTCGGGTCTGCCGGTCGTTGCAACCCTCCCGTATATCTCAAATATTTCAGGTGTCTGCTCTTTTGTTCCGGGGATTGCCTCGCTGACTTTCTTTCCGGCAATATCCCGGAGGCCGGTCAGGCGCCCGAATGCCGGGTTCACTTCGAGATATTCCCAGTCCACGGGCCTGCCCCCCTCATCGTAGATCATCCTGCAGAGCGCGAACCCTTCGAGCATGTGATCAAAGAGTGCCCGAAACCGCTCCTCGCTCCTGCGGAGTGCCTCTTCTGCCTCCTTCCTGTCCTTTAAATTGGAGATCCAGCGGTCCAGCGTGGTTTTCTCCCTGCCAGGGTACAGGAACTCCTCGGGAGGCGTGAAGTAAAAATTCTCATAGAGGTGCTCCCCGATGAATGCAAACGGATGCGTCATCAACACATGGAGCAGGATGTCCTGGTCAAATCGCCTCCTGTCATACTGGCAGACCGCCACGCATCTGCTGCCGGGGAAGAAGGTATTGAGCTTATGCTCGTACTCGATTAACCGCTCGGAGCCCGGGAGCCCGCCGAGCGCCCATGACATCTCCCCCGTGACCCTGAGGGCGCTGTACCCTTCCTGGAGAGCGTTTTCTGTCTCTGTTGACAGGAGTGCGATCATCCTGTCAGGATCAAAGACCCCGTCTTTCATGTATGAGTCAGAGACTGTCAGGATGGAAAACTGCCCCGTCCGAAGGTACGAATCGACATCGAGTCCGGCATCCTTGAGGTAGCCCATGATAGTCTCTGCAGTGCGGGCATCAACGATGTAAAAGACCTTCTCATGGTTCTTCAACCCGTCAAGGAGAAACCTTGTGAGCACTTCGCGATGCTCCTCGTCCGTGGAATAAATGCAGCAGAGATGGTCGCCCGGCCTGATATCAGATATCTGTTTTATCGGTCCATGCGCATGCGCCATTGAAGTCCGCTCCTGTTTTTGGTCTGATTCCGTCAAAGTTACATTTCCCGCTATGCAAAGATCATGACTTCATTCCTTCTCATAAAGGACCATCGAGAACGCGGTCCCTTCCCTCCTGTCAAGTGCGATGCTCCCGTTCAGCTGCGACACGAGCGAGTTTACCAGGCGGAGCCCGAGCGACTTGGTGTCCTGCCAGTCGAGACCGTCGGGGATGCCCACCCCAGTATCGCGGTATTCCACGTACAGGGCACGATCCTCCCGCCTCACGCTGATCGAGACTTCCCCCCGTCTCCTCTCCGGGAACCCGTACTTGAGCGAGTTCGAGATGAGTTCGTTCATGATCAGCCCGAAGGGGATCGCGGTGTTGATATCCACATGGATGCCTGCCGCGTCTGTGGAGAAGGTGATCCCGCGTGTTCCTGCCCCGTAGAACTGGAAAAGGCTCTTTCCAAGATACTTGAGATAGTCATCGAGATTGATCTGCGAGAGGTTCTCGGTCTGGTAGAGCTTCTCGTGGACAAGCGCCATTGCCCGCACACGGTTCTGGCTCTCCCGGATCGCGGCGAGGGTCTTTTCATCGGTGATGTAACGCGACTGGAGGTTTAAGAGGCTGACGATGATCTGGAGGTTGTTCTTGACCCGGTGGTGGACCTCCTTGAGGAGCGTCAGTTTCTCGTCAAGCGACGTGCGCAGCTTCTCTTCAGCATTCTTTCGTTCGGTAATGTCCTGTCCCTGAGCTATCGCTGCAACCACGGTCTTTCCGTCGCCTGCCAGGAGCGTTGCCGAGTTCCAGAGCACGATACGTTCAATGCCTTCTCTTCCGTGGATGGGGATCTCCACGGCCTCCCAGCGCTCACCCTCCATCGCCTGCCGAAGATATGCCATGGAGCGCTCGCGGCTCTGTTCAGGGAAGAGGACACTGACAGGTTGTCCGATGACCTCGGCTGATGGACAGCCGGTCAGCCATTCGAACGCGTGGTTAAACCGCGTGATGCGGAACTCCGGATCCCACACGATGATGGGGGCATTTGCATAATCGAAGAGGTTATTGAGGTACTCGTTCGTTTCGCGTAATTTCTCTTCCGCAACTTCCCGCTGGCCGATCTCGGCGATGAGGGCCAGGTTCGTACGTTCGAGCTCGCGGGTGCGCTCAATGACCCGCTGCTCGAGGACGGTATTCAGGGCACGGATCTCGGATTCCATCAGTTTCCTGTTCGTGATGTCATGCGAGATCCCGATTATCCGCTCTGTCCTTTTCCCGGCCCCTTTGAGCGGGATCAGGGTCGTCGAGTAATACCGCCGCCCGGGTCCGCGGTCCATGGTCTCTTCGTAACTGAGAGGAGACCCTGTCTTGACGCACTGGCGGTACATTGAGGAGAGGTGTTCGCTGGTCTCGCCAGGGAAGAGATCTTCAATGAACCTGCCGGATGCGGACGCGTTCGTGATACCCATCTCGTCCTCAGAGACAGGGTTCATGTACCGTATCCTGAACCGTTCATCGGCAGTCACGTCGATGATGAAGATGCTGTCAAGGGCGTGGGTGACGATCTCCTCGTACCGCTCCTCAGCCTCGCGGAGCGCCTCCTCGGCCATCTTGATGCCAGTGATGTCCACGACCATGCCGGTGACCGTGGCAGGTTTTCCGTCCGGGTCCCTGCGGGTCACCCCTCCGCTGTCGTGGAACCATCTCCATTCCCCACCAGACGTCCTGATCCGGTACTCCACGTCATACCGTGGCACCTTCCCTTCGAGGTGGTCCCGCATGGCCTGCATTGTCCGATCGAGGTCGTCGGGATAAATGAGGGCGCAGAAGTCCTGGTAGGTCGCAAACTGCCCCGGGGCATAGCCAAGCATTGTCGCTTTCCGGTCATGGAAACGGACGCCCCCGGACGGCAAATCCATCTCCCACCAGGCGATATTTCCCATCTCCATGGCCACGTCAAGGCGGGACTCGCTCTCTTTTCGTTTCTTATCGGCTCGCTTCTCAGCCGAGATATCCCGGGCGACGCTGATGACAGAGAGAACCTCTCCTGATTGAGAGAATTCAGGGATGATCCTTGATTCAAATACGACGGGATTTTCACCCGAAGGATACACAAATTCGAACGTAACCGGAGATCCCTCCTCGAACACCCGGTCAAGGTTCTCGTCCCATAGCCTGTTGAGCTCGTCGGGCATCCCGAGGTCCTGGTTGGTCCTGCCGAGGGAGGATTCTGCCGGCTTTCCCGTCACCCGTTCGATGGCCTGGTTAATGTAGGTATGACGGTGTTCCCTGTCGAATCGCGCGATGATATCGGGAATCCCTTCCGTGAGTGTCCGATACCGTGCCTCGCTCAACCGGATAGCCTCCTCGGCCTGTTTCTTCCCGGTCACATCCTCGTATATTGAAACGACCTCCCCGGATGGAAGCCTGTATATGGTATTCTCCCGCCATCCCGAAATCCGTCCGTCCCTGTATTCTGAGACTGGGTGTTGCTCGGGGATACCAGTCCTCCACACACGCTGGAACACTTCAAAGAGCCCGAACTCCTTCACACCGGGGAAGACTTCGAGGACGCTCTTTCCAATAACGTCCGCTCTTCTGACGTTCTCGATCCGCTCCACTGCCGGGTTGATCTCCCTGAAGATGAAGTCCTTGCCATCCTCCACCACCCCGTAGATCGCGACACCCGCGGACATGTTCGAGAAGAGGTTCCTGAACCGGGCCTCGCTCTGCTTGAGCGCCTCTTCTGCTTCTTTTTGCGCGGTGATATCGCGGCCGACTGACTGGTACTCCCTGACTGCTCCTGTCTCGTCGAAGATCGCCCGGTCGCTCCACTGTTGCCATCGAACCCTCCCGTCCGGCATGGTGATCCGGTGTTCGCTGGTGGCGACAGGGTGTTCCTGCGAAAGTGAATCGAATACATCCTGGACAATCTGGCGGTCTTCGGGAAACACAACGGGCCTGTATATATGCCCAATCAACTCCTCGCGGGTCTTTGCGAAGTAACGGGCATATGCATCATTCACAAAAACGTAGGTGCCATCAGGTCTGAACCGGCAGATAAATTCGGTCTGGTCCTCAAGGATGTGGCGGAACCGTTCCTCGCTCTCGCGGAGCGCGTCGACCATCCGCATCCGCTCGGTGAGGTCTTGAATTGCCCCGACCATCCGGATTGCACGTCCCTCCGGGTCGCGTATTACGAAACCGCGATCGAACACGTATGCGTAGGTTCCGTCAGCCTTCCGAAACCGGTATTCGTCTGACCATTTGTTCTCCCCACCGTCTTTGGCTGCGTGGATGCCATCGATAATCCGTTCCCGGTCATCAGGATGAATGCGGGTATACCACGATGCGACAGTCGGCTCAATTTCCTCCGGGCGGTAGCCGAACACTGATTGGATCCCCTCGTTCCACCAGTGGCTGTTTTTGAGAAGATCCCAGTCCCAGACGGCATCATTGGTGGCTTTCGAGACGATCTTGAACCTTTCATTCGATTCCCGGATCTGCTCTTCAGCCCTTTTCTGGTCGGTGATATCCCTGACCACGGATACCGACCCGATGATCGCACCGGTCGTATCCCGCACCGGTGTGGAGCTGATCTGGCGGTACCGGAATTCCCCGGTCACGGGTGTCCGGATAATCTCCTCCATGTTCCTGATCACTTCGCCTGAGAGGGCACGCAAAGGCGGGGCTTCCTCGACAGGGCGGGGGGTGCCATCCGGGCGGAGTACTTCGAGGCTCCTTGCAAGATCTTCTACGATGGGGGTATCGCCCTCGCGAAGTTGAAATTCTTCCAGGGCCTGGGGGTTGGCGAGGGTGAACCGGTGATCGGTGTCGGTGAACCAGACCTCGTCGGTGATGCTGTTGAGGAGGGTCGAGAGCCGCTCTTTTTCGTTTCTCGCGGACTCGAGGAGCTCACTGACCCTGATTTCTGCCTCTTTTTTATCCGTGATGTCGACGATAGTCCCAATCAGGCGGATTGGCCTGCCATCATCACATTCCACCTGTGCGATTGTTTTTACCCATTTTTTTACCCCTGTCCCGCTCACGAATCTCATTTCGAGATCGTATGGAATTCCCTCCTCAACCGCCCTGCGGAACGCGTCCTCAAGAATCGAGCGATCTTCGGGGGAATAAAATGCCAGGTCCTCCTGGATATTATTGGGGTCAAAATCAACCGGCACCTCGTAAATACGATAGACCTCATCTGTCCACGTAATTGTACCGGACAGGATATCATACTCCCAGCCGCCCACATGCGCATACTGCTGGGTCTGGTTCAGCAGCTTCTCGCTCTTGATGAGTGCCCTCTCGCTCTCTTTGCGTTCAGTGATATCCCGTATGACCTCGACTGCGCCTGCCAGGTTCCCATGCAGATCGTAGAGCGGGGATGCGGTGCCCCAGAGGTGGGCACCTCTTCCCTCAAAGATATCAGGGATAAAAGTCTCAGAGGTGATCTTCTCCCCGTCCCGCTGGATGTACAGGTATTTCTGCTCGATATTATCCCGGCTTTTCAGTACCAGGTCGATCAGGATCGGCCGCCGCTCACCGTAGAACGGGATGCTGTATTCGTAATCGCCTCTCCCGATTATCTGTTCCGAGGGGACGCCGGTCATCGCCTCGATTGCCCTGTTCCATGCAATGACTCTTCCCTCCGCGTCGATTGCAAAGGTCGCATCGGGGAGGAAATCGAGGATATCTGCCAGGCGTTTTCGGAACTGCGCCGCTTCCTCCTCGGCCTGTTTCAACCCGGTGATGTCGGTGGAGATTATCTGCACACCGGTGATGGCGCCCCCCTTATTTCTGACTGGCGAGTATAGCGAGAGAAACCACTTGGTCCCGGTGGGAAGAGTGACCGGGTCTTCGTACACCCCTGGCTTTTCTGGAGATTTCCTTGTCGCCTGAATCCTCCGGAAAATCGTATCGGCAAGAGCCCGGTCAAAGAGGTCGTAAATCGATTTCCCTACGAAATCTTCGGGGCGGCCACCCATCGCTCCCGCCGCGGCCTTGTTGTAAAAAAGTGTGTTTCCTTCGAAATCATAATAGCCGATTCCCGCGGTGATATTCTCGATCAGGGCCTGAAATTTTTCCCTGGATTCTCCGGCTGCCTTTTCGGCTGCCACCCGCTTCATGAGGTTGCCCCATCCCGCCATGGAGCGTTCGGCAATGAATGGCAACCCTTCGAGGCTCACATCGGATTTTACCACGTAGTCTACTGCGCCAGATTTCAGCACCGCCTGTGCATCTTTCTGATTTCCGCGGTCAGCCAGGATCACCAGTGGGAGGGTTGCATACCCGTCTGTTTTTGGCAGGACTTCGATCCCACGGCCGTCCGGAAGCTCCAGGGCCGCGAAGATGAGGGCGGGTTCGACGGTACCGAGCACTTCCCGGGCTTCTTCGAGGGTGCGGGTAAAAGTCAGCTGGAATGTCTTTTTCCGCCTGGAAAAGATTTTCTTTATACGGTCTGCTGATGACTCGTCGGAGTCGATAATAAGAATAGTATAAGGTTTCTTTCTTGTCTTGTATGCATCCACCGGAACAGGATCCCTCATAATACCGGGCTTTAGTCCATAATTGGCATTGTATTCCATCCAAGCCAGTAGAAGCCCAGGTCTTTCATCAACTGGGTGAATTTCTTGAATTCCAGGGGTTTGACCAAGTAACTGTTCGCATGGTAATCATATGACTGTACAATATCGGTCTCGGCATCAGAACTTGTGAGGACGACAACAGGTATTCTGAGAAGATGGGGGGTCGTTTTTAAGGTCTTGAGTACTTCAAGCCCGTCGATCCGCGGCAAACGGAGATCGAGAAGAATGAGGTTTGGGGAGGGGTTCTTCTGCACATCGGCGAATTTACCGCGGTGGAAGAGGTAGTCGAGGGCCTGCTCGCCGTCTATCACGTGGTGGATCCTGTTGGCCACCTGCTGGTCCCGCATACCCCGTATCACCAGTTCGGCATGCGCCTCGTTATCTTCGACAAGAAGGATGTGCAGGGGTTCCCCTGGTAGGTCTGCCATGAAAAACAGTTCTCACTCTGTATTCTTATTCTTTGCCAGTCGCCCCGCACTTCTCCTGGAGCAGGGTGAAGCAGATCGTCGTGCCCTTTCCCGGTCCTTCCGACTCTGCCCAGACCCTGCCCCCATGCACCTCGATGATCCGCTTCACGATGGCAAGGCCGATGCCCGTTCCCGCGGACCGCCCGTCCATCTTCTCGAACAGGCCGAATATCTTCGAGAGATACTTCGAATCGATTCCCATACCGTTGTCCTGCACGAAGAAGACAGGTCCATCCACGCTTTCCCGCATTCCAATCCGAACCTTCGGGGATTCCTGTTCCTGCATGAATTTTATCGAGTTCTCGATGAGGTTGGTATAGACCTCCCGGATGCGCGTGTGATCGACATGCACAACGGGAAGGTCAGGGGATATCTCGACAGCGATCCTCTTTTCGGCAAGGGGCGCGGAGAGGAAGTGAACCGCTTCCCTGGCAATCGTGCTGAGGGATATATCCTCATACGGGCTGCCGATCCTGCCGATGCGGGAGAGGTTGAAGAGGTCTGTCAGGAGGTCCTGCATCTTCCCGGCCGCATCGGTGATCCGGCTGATGTCCTCCTGAAGGCGGTCCATGTCTCTTTTCTGTGCATCCTCCCTCAGGAGCCCGGCAAACCCCTGGATCGTAATGAGCGGGCTTTTTAAGTCATGCGAGACAGTGTAGGTGAAACGTTCGAGCTCGGCGTTCTTCTGCTCCAGATCCCTGATAATCGCTTCCCTCTGTTCTTCCAGGGCTTTCCGTTCAGCAATCTCTTCCTCCAGCTGCATCACCTTCTTCTCGAGTTTCCGGAACAGCACCTCGCTGTACTCCTGGAGGATCTCTTTCTCGTCTGCCTGCGGCTTTGCTTCCCTTCTCCCGCTCAACGAGCGTGATTCCTCTATCACCTGCCTGATTTCCGCAACAAGGACATCCGGTTTCTGGGGCTTGATGAGGAACCGCTCGGCCCCGAGGCTCCGGGCGAACTGCTCGTCCTTTGGATCGGTGTATGTGGCCGTGTAAAAAATGAAAGGGACAGGGGCAAGAACAGGGTCCGCCTTCCACCTGCGGCAGAGCTCGAACCCGTCCATCACCGGCATCAGGATGTCGGTGACGATGATATCAGGGGGGTCTCGCTTTGCAGCAGCGAGTGCCTCGGCGCCGTTCCGCGCAGATACCACTTCAAAGCCGTTCCCTTTCATGATGGCCTCCAGGAGGTAGAGGTTCCTCTGGTTATCGTCCGCGATCAGGACCCGCGTCATACTCCTCCTCCCGTGGCCTCCCCGGCCGGAAAATAATTCTTGATCTGTTCCGTGAATGTCTTTGGGTTGATGGGTTTCTCGATGTATCCCGTGCACCCCGCTGCAAGCGCTTTCTCCCGGTCTCCGGCCATTGCATAGGAGGTGAGGGCGACAATGGGGGTCGCTGCAACGCCGGGGATACGCCGGAGTTCCCGGGCGGTCGCATACCCGTCCATGACGGGGAGCTGGATGTCGAGCAGGATGAGGTCAGGGTGTTCACGCGTCGCGAGATCGATCCCTTCCCTTCCGTCCCGGGCCCTCGTCACTGTGTGCCCCTGTGCATTCAGGATAAAGCTGACCAGGTAGTAGTTCTGGTCATTGTCCTCGATATAGAGAATTTTTCTCTTCATGATGCAGTCCTTTCCGTCGGGATGGTGTAACTGAACATGCTCCCCCTGCCCGGCTCGCTCTCGACCCGGATGGTCCCTCCCATGAGGTTTACGAGCCGCTTTGAGATCGAGAGTCCAAGCCCCGTCCCTTCGTATTGCCTCGAGAGTCCGGTCTCGATCTGGGTGAAGGGCCGGAAGAGCTTGTCCAGGTTCTCGGGTGCGATCCCGATACCTGTATCCGTCACACTGACAGTCACCTCTTGCTCCCCGGTTGACGCACGTATCCAGATATCCCCTCTATCCGTGAACTTGATTGCATTGGAGAGCAGGTTGAGGGTGACCTGCTCGACCCTGCGCGGGTCTGCCACCACGTTCCCCACGCCGGGGGCGATATCGAGGTGCATCCCGAGACCCTTGCTTTCTGCCATGGGCCGGACACTCCGTGCGACTTTTTCGAGAATGGGGCGGAGGTCAAACGGTTCGCATGCGACCTTGAGCTGCCCGGCCTCGATCTTCGAAATATCGAGCACGTCGTTGATCAGGGCAAGCAGGTGCTCGGCGCTGTCCGAGACCATTCCGAGCTGCTTCTTCTGCTCGTCATTCAGTGGCCCGGCAAGCTCCTGGAGAAGGATGCCTGAGAACCCGATGATGGAGTTCAGCGGGGTCCGCAGCTCGTGGCTCATATTGGC
>DUGV01000136.1 GCA_013331225.1 Methanolinea sp. | reverse complement strand
TCTCCCGCATTTTCCTCCTCGCCAGGGAACTGGGCTGCAAGGGAGTCACAGTCTATCGCTACCGCAGCCGGAAGGACCAGGTCCTGTCACGGGGGTGCGATACCTGCAGGGTGGACTCGCTTCTCCTGTGAGACTTCGAAAAAGACCCGGATTTCCATCGTTATACGTGCATTGCGCGATTCTGGGGATGCCAACAAATATATAAGCAGAACTTGAAGGTACTTGTAATGAATGGTGGGATATGTCCGACGTGTGGACTGCCGAAAGAGTTATGCATCTGTGAAGAAGTCGCAAAAGAACAGCAGCGTATCAGCGTGAAGGTCGACAGGAGACGTTACGGGAAAGAAGTCACCGTGATCGAGGGCTTGAACCCCACGGACATCGACCTGGAAGACCTCTCCAAGTACATGAAAGGGAGACTTGCGTGCGGCGGAACGGTGAAGGGCACCTCCATCGAACTGCAGGGCAATCACAAGGAGAGGGTCAAGGACCTGCTGGTGCACAAGGGATACAGCGTGGATAATATCAACTGAAAATGAAATAAGAAACCTATTTCTTGCTCTTTTTCTTTTTTGGCTTGACCATTGAAAGGAGGTCCACCAGGTAGCTGCCCTCCCCTTTCCCGACTCCGACGACACGCTCGTCGGAGCTGGCCATCTTCTCGATATTCAGCTCGTATGTGCCAGGAGAGACGATGCGGATGCTCTCCAGTGGTTCGTGGCCCGGGAGGCGCGCAATACCGGCTGGCTCCTCCTCACGCTGCACCTTCTCCTCCTTTCCTTCTGAAAGATCCGGGGCTTTTGCCTCCTTCTCCCTCTCGACGAGGGGCACAAAGATGAACTTCTTGCCACCGCATTCCCTGCAGCCTTTCAGGATCTCGCACTCATTGGTGCGGTATTCCCGCCCGCAGTTGACGCACCGGTGTGGCATGAGAACTCACCGCGTGGAGACCCAGGCGCTGATGATGTCCTTCTCTTTTTTTATCATCCGCAGCTGGTTTGCCGGGCCAATGACGGTCAAACGCGACTCAATCGCTGATCTTCCCAGCAGTTTCTGGAGAAAACCGGGACTCTGGTCCCTGGAGGGGTAGGTCTCTATCTCTATCCCGTTGAACCCGTCCGGAAGGATCTCGCGCATGGTCATCTCGATCAGGGTGCTCTGCTCGTCAGGAGAGAGGCCCTTCTCTAAGATGATAATGGAGCCCTTCCGCACGTGGTCGAGGATGAGATGGATCTTCTCCATCGAAGTCAGCGCCGCGAGTTTCTCGGATGATATCAGATCTATCTGGATTCCCTGCATGATCCACCCCTATCCAAAATGCTCCACCATCTTTTCGTACAGGTCCTCGATGTTCTTCCCCTCAAGGCAGGATATCGGTACCACGGGATGCTGGGGAAACGCACTGCGGATACGCTGCGGCGACGCGTCGGGCAGGTCGATCTTGTTTGCGACAATGATCACCGGCAGCTTGCGGCTCTCGATAATCCCGATCATCATGATGTTGACCTGCATGAAGGGATCCTCTGTCGCATCCAGCATGTACATGACACCGTTGATATCCTCACGGAGCCAGTGCATTGCTTCCGCGACCCCTTCAGTGGCTTCCCTCGCGCGTATCACCGCAGTCTCTTTGTCCATGCCGTATTCAAGAAAGTCCTTGTAGTCGATCTTGGTGGTGACCCCGGGAGTATCGACGATATCGATGGTGATGTTGCTCCCGTTTGATCCGGTGATGCTGATATCGCTCTTTCGCACCGCCCGCCGGGTTTCATGGGGGACCTCGCTTACCAGGCCCACATCCTCCCCGGTCCAGTCCCTGGCAATACGGTTGGCGAGTGTGGTCTTTCCTGCATTTGGCGGGCCGTATATTCCAATTCTGGCCTTTTTCTTCTTGAAGAAAGCCATTAAAAACTTTGAGAGACGTCTCTTGGTCTGGACCAGGATATTCATTGTACACCTCGTCATGACCAGGCAGGGAATGTGCAGTATATCCCCCGGGTCATGCGAATCCGTTACTATCCTTTTAGGGGGGGGGTGGTTATTAGATTTATTATCCTTGCGTTTCTGGGCGCACTGGAACTTGCAGAAAGTATATAGACTCCATTTGCCGTATTGGTAACTGCAATAAACCCACTTGTGTCAACAACATGGAGGTGATCGATTGAAGAAATCATCCGATACCATCCGCTTCGATACCCGTGTACCAGTACGGGAGGTCATGCGGCGCAACCCAACCACCATCGGATATGAAGGGACGGTTGCCCGTGCGGCTATGCTCATGTGCCGGGATGAGGTGGGAAGCTGCATTGTGCTTGGCAGGGATAACCTCCCCGTCGGGATCGTGACCGAGGAGGATATCAACTGCAAGGTGGTGGCAAAGGATCTCAAGCCAAGTGCCGTCCAGGCCAGCGAGATCATGAGCACTCCGCTCATCACCATCAGCGCAGACAAGTATGCGAAGGATGCAGCGCACATGATGATCAGGCACCGGGTCCGGCGGCTCCCTGTGGTTGACGACGAGAACAAGGTAATTGGAATTGTAACAGTTCGTGATATTCTCACGGTATCCACAGAGATTAATGAGCTGATGAACGACCTGGTGGAGATCAACCGCCTGGAAGAGGTGGAGGTTGGGACCTGCAGCAGGTGCGGCCAGATGTCAGATGATCTCAGGCGGATAGACAACCTCATGCTCTGTCCGTCTTGCCGTGAGGAGGAACTGCTACAATGAAAATTGCCCGGGNNTACCCGGGCGAGGCAGGTGCTCCGTGACGATGTGTATCGCGAACTCTATGTGCATGACGGGAGACGCCGGCTCATGGGGTGCGTGGACATATCAGGGGTACTGAACGTCACGGCAACGCGTTCTAACGTGACAATAGAGGGCTTTATCAAGGAGGTCAGTCCTGTTGGCCCGGATTCGTCCATAGATACCGTTGCAAAAACGATACGGGAGAACGGGACCGACAGTATACCGGTAGTTGATGAAGGAGGCCAGGTACTTGGAGGGGTGCTCCTTTCAGAAATTTTCCCTGTGATCATCACCCGGCACAGACTCGGGGGACTTGTGGAAGAGTACATGTCAAGGAAGGTCGTGGAATGCCCGGCCGACGAGCCCATTCACCGGATCCACACCCTGATCACTGAAAGCGGGTTTTCCGCATTTCCGGTGGTGAAGAAGAAGCGCCTGGTGGGCATAATCTCCCGCCGGGACCTGCTGAGAGACGGGCGGTGGAGGGTGTCTGCAGAGGGGGCATCGAGTACCCCTGTTGCAGGAGTGATGACCACACCCGTGATCACTGTCTCTCCCGGGGAGAGCGTGCAGAAGGCCGCAGAGATGCTGGTCAGGCATGACATCAGCCGTCTCCCCGTGGTTCTCGGAGACGAACTGATCGGCATCATCGACCGCCACGATGTGCTGAATGCGATTCCGGATTAAATTGGGGAAGGACGAGCAATCCCGGAGTTCATCATGGACCGGGATATTCGAGCAATACATTTTCGGGGGCAGGAATGGTACATCACATTGACAGGAACTATAAACAGAGCGATAAACTTCTGAAAATGCCAGGAAAACTCGATCGCGGGCCGATCGAATTCAAATCGAGGGTCGTCGAGCAGGAGGGGGAGATCATGGCGATCGCGACCGGTGACGTGGTATCCGTGCCGCAGACCATGAGCATCATCGGGGCGGTGGAGACAATGACCCGGTGCGGGTTCCGGAGGCTGCCCGTCGTGGATGCAGGCTCGAGGAAAATCCGTGGGATTGTCACTTCGGGGGATATTATCAATTTCCTGGGAGGTGGGGACAAGTTCAACCTTGTCCAGGTGAAGCATGACGGGAACCTGCTCTCGGCCGTCAACGAGAGCATCCGAAGCATCATGACGACCCAGGTGACATCGCTTCCCGACTCCGCATCGCTCCGAGATGCCCTCGATATCATCATGGGAAAGATGATAGGGGGCATCCCCATCATCGATCAGGATGAGGCGCTGGTGGGCATCGTGACAGAGCGCGATGTCATGACCGTGCTTGCAAACGAGAGGGTATCCTGCACCGTGGAAGAGATCATGAGCCGGTCCCTCAGGGTCACCGAACCGGACTGCCCGATCGGGAAAGTCACGAAGGAGATGACCAGGTACCGGTTCCGCAGGCTGCCGGTGGTGAGCGACGAGGTGCTCTATGGTATCATCACGACGACGGACATCATGAAGTACCTCGGCAGCAAGCGGGTATTCGATCAGCTGGAGACGGGGGACATCGCCGAGGTGATGGCATTGCCGGTCCGGACACTGGTCTCCGGGAACCTCTATACTATTGCCCCTGACCGGAGTGTGAACCAGGCTGCCGCAGAAATGGTGAAGAGGAACGCGGGCGCGCTTCCGGTAATCGAAGATGCGAGGCTGATTG
>DUGV01000044.1 GCA_013331225.1 Methanolinea sp. | reverse complement strand
CTTCGAGAGCGTCGATTTCAACGAGAGCGCCACTACCCCCTCATCCTCGACAATCATCACTTTCTTCTGCACCATGGCGTGAACTCCTGTACGAGATAGTCTCTTGCGGATGAGATAGATAAAATGGACGTTTCCTTCACCAGGTATCCGTGGGTAATTTTATCAGCACAGAACCCGCGATGAAGAATAAGGCATTCTGCATCTGTTGCGGTGTACACAAGGAGCGCGGGGCATGAGAGAGATTTCAAGGATGAACCTGGCAATTTTCCTGATCACCGCGGTGATCACCTTTGCGATTGTGCTGACCACCATCTTCAGCCTCAAAAGCGGGATCTACGATATCTTCCCCTACTTCTACATCATCCCGGTCATCCTGATCGCATACTCCAACCCCAGGCTGGGCGTCTATTTCACGATTGTTCTTGGCTGGATCTATCTCTCCCTTGTGTACCTCTACGGCCCCTTCGATATAAGGCTCTACGCGACCAGCAGCGCCTGGTTTTACATCTTCATCACGCTCGGCGTGGTGATCTCTGCATTTTCAAACGAGATTGCAAAAGAGCGGAAATTCCGCGATATCTTCCTCAACTCGCAGGCAGGTATCTTCACCTTCAGGCCGGGGGACCAGTTGATCAGGGTAGCCAATACCCAGGTGGCTTCCCTCCTTGGATACACTCCAGAAGAGATGCAGAATCTTCACATCGCAGATATCATACCCGACACCGAAGAGATGAGTGGATTCTTCCAGAAGCTCGAGAACGAGGGCAAGATAAGCGATGCCGAAGTCACCCTGCAGAAGAAGGATGGCAGCAGGGTATGGGTCCTGATCACCGCGTCCCGGACCTCGGGGGACCAGGTGATCTGCTCGGCCGTTGACATTACCGAGCGGAAGCGGATCAAGGACGAGCTCCGGTACACCGAGATCCATTACCGCGCCCTCTTCGACAGTGCCGGGGATGCCATCATCATCCACGACTTCGAAGGGAATATCTTCGAGGCAAATGCAATCGCGAGCGAGCAGTCTGGATACTCGAGGCAGGAACTCGAACAGATGCACCTCTCAGACCTGGACATCCTGCCTGCACGCGAGGCTGCCGGGACATGGGTCCAGGAGATACGAAAAAAAGGCATCTCCATCCGCGAGACACTCCTCAAAACCCGCGAAGGAGCGACCATACCGGTCGAGATCAGCAGTAAGGTAATCGAGTACTACCGGTCCCCGGCGGTCATCACCATCATCAGAGACCTCCGGGCCCGCAAGGAGGCGGAGAATGCATTGCGGGAGAGCGAGAGGCGCTACCGGATGATCGGTGACCTGATCCCCTTCGGAGTCTGGATCACCGACGCCGGCGGGACGCTCACCTACGCTTCGCAATCGTTCCTGGATCTCATCGGGATGACGCTCGATGAGTGCCGGAGAAACGGCTGGATGAAAAAGCTCCCGGTCGAACAGCGTGAATCCACCCGGAATGACTGGAAGCAGTGCGTCGAGACAGGCTGCTTCTGGGACTACGAGTACCGGATCGTCGATCGGCAGGGAACCGAGCACTTCATCCTGAGCAGGGGGGCACCAATGAGGGATGCCTCGGGCAGGATCGTCTCGTGGGTTGGCATCCATTTCGATATCTCGCAGCGCAGGCGGTACGAGAACCGCCTGGAGGCGTCCCTCCGGGAGAAGGAGGTGATCATCAAGGAGGTCCACCACCGGGTCAAGAACAACATGCAGGTCATCTCGGGGTTCCTGCAGCTCCAGACCAACTACCTCACAGACCAGGAGTCAATCGAGAAACTCGAGGAGTGCCAGATGCGGGTAAAGACGATGGCGCTCGTCCACGAGAAGCTTTACCAGTCCAAGTATCTCGGGTTCATCAACACCCGGGACTATATCCAGAGCCTCATCTCCGACCTGATGAACTCGTACCTGCTCAGGTCCGACATCTCGATCGAGCAGGACATCGACGATGTCAATATCAATCTCGACACCGCCATTCCCTGCGGCCTGATCCTGAACGAGCTCCTCACCAATGCCCTCAAGTATGCATTCAATGGAAGAGAATCCGGCACCATATCGGTCAGCCTGCACCTCAACCCCGACCACCGCTTCTCCCTCGATATCAGCGATGACGGTGTCGGGCTCCCGCCCGGACTGGATATCGCGCAGGCGCCGACCCTGGGGCTGCAGCTGGTGACAGTCCTTGTCCGGCAGATAGGCGGCGAGATGCAGGTCGGGGGTCCCCCGGGGACCAGTTTCCACATCAGTTTTCCCGAGAAGTTCTGATGGGTGCATGGCCCGGACATTCTCTCATGGGGCCTTCCTTCGATGGCACTGCACCCCGGTCTTCATGAATCACACCCCTGCATATCCTGGCACCGGGGCCTCGTTGGAGGGGGAGCCTGAAAAGAAACAATAGGTTCAATTTCGTCCCTGTCGTAACCTTTCATCACAGATGGGCAGATACCATGCATATCCATGTCGAGGGAGTCGCCGGGCTCCCCATCATACATAAGGGAGATGACCTCCCGGCCTTAATCTGCGAGAAGGTCGCGTTCGCCGATGGAGACATCCTCTGCATCGCGTCATCGGTCTATTCGAAGGCAAAGGGGTACACGAAGATACTCTCCGATATCACGCCGACGGAGAGGGCCGTCCGAATCGCGGGAAAAACGAAGGAGGACCCGCGGTTCATCCAGGCTGTGCTCGATGCCTCGACCGATGTCCTGCTCGAATACCCCTTCGTCCTCTCCGAGGTCTCTTGCGGTCATATCGGTGTCCGTGCCGGGGTCGACCAGAGCAACATCGAGGATGGCATGCTCATCCTCCTCCCGCCGGACCCCATGGCCGCTGCAGCCGGGGTCAGGGAGGCTGTCCAAAAGATCACCGGGAAGACGGTCGGCGTCATCATCACCGATACCTGCGGGCGGTCCTTCCGGAGGGGCCAGACTGGTCACGCGATCGGGTGGAGCGGCATGACAGCGATCCGGGACTTCCGGGGCGATACCGACCTCTTCGGCCACGTCCTCAAGATCACCGAGGAGGCAGTGGTTGACGAGATCGCAGGCTTTGCCAATTTCGTGATGGGGGAGAGCAACAACGGCGTCCCTGCCGTGGTCTTCCGGAACTGCGGGACCTGGACCGGCCATGATGACCTCTATTTCCGCCCGGATGAGGATCTTACCAGGGCGATGCTGAAGAAGGAGACCGGCTGATCCTGCACGGGATGACATCCCCTTTTTCCAGTTTCAATGTCATTTCCAAGAGATTTTTCTTAGTCGTCCCAGGATAGGACATCCTCGCACGGATTGGATAGTCGAGATAAAAAGATGCTTCAGGCCACCCTATATAAAGGGGGAACCTTGAGCACGAAAACAACGGTGTTCGAATGCTGCGGGTGGGACAAGGAACAGAGTGTTTTATGCTGTCCTTTTTCTCACCGCGCAAATAATCGCCCCTGCGACCGACCCCTACCCCTAACCCCGCCCCTACCAAGCCGAAGGGGCGGGGCCTCCACCCCGGTGCCCCTCCTCCTGCGGCATGGGACCCCTGCCCCATGCGATTCCTCCCTCTGGTCAGAATCTCATCGCAGGAGAGAGGAGACCAGAGAGATCTTGATACACAATAACGGGGCAACGTGCTCGCTCTGCTCCATCTCCGTCCGCTCCTCTCTCCGGTCCGGTGCTCCTTCACTCCGCTGCACTCGCACCATGCCCCTGATTTTCTCTTCCTAATCCTGATTCACTGACGCTCCCGGCTTTGTCGTTCCACTCCTCGCCGGCAGCTGTTCCATCCCGCTCGTCGCATCGTGCTTCGCACCATGCTCCTCGCTGTTTACCGTAAAATGATGACGCTCAGTGACTCGCTCCCTTCGGTCGCTCGGGACGCTGCGGCCATTTTGTGGCACCACAACCATTTGACTGGAATTAGAGCAAGCACTTGGAGCTCTTATCTCTGACCTTCTTAATAGCTAGTGCTGCAATACACCCCGCAATCAGTGTGAAGCAGGTAAAACCCGGTGACGATGTCGGAGGCATTACTTCACCCTTATCAAGTGAATTGGTCGCAGGAGTCAGAGAGTTGCCGTTTCCCGGACGGGTATCCGTGCCGGATACGGTCTCTTCAGGCCGGGGGAAGAGGGTATAGAGGACGACCTCGCGGGGCTCTCTGGACCAGTCTTTTCCTGCGCCCCGTGTGAAAATTACCTGTTCCCCTGAGATAACCGGATGGGAAAGCCCACGCTTGAAAGGAGTGATCTGGCTTTTTTCTCCTGTGCGTAGGTCCATTATCATGACCGCACTTCTGCTATCCCTGAAATCGAGAGGATTCATAGACTGTAACCATACAACCCGGTCATCCGAGACGGAAGGAAGATGCCCCTGGTGCACGCTTCCCTCACCTATAACGGTCCTGGTCCGGGAAGAGATGGAGTAATGAACAATCGTATGGATCCCATGGATCTTTTCTGTCCAGACCACATTGTCACCAGAGAGATACGGATTGCTCTCCACAGGATTTTCCGTTGGCAGACGTTCCTCTTTTCCGTTCTTCAGATCATAGAGGTAAAGTTCCTGGTCATCCGGACCACTGGAGCGGTAGTCTTTCCACAGTATGAAATTACCTGATATCATAGGGGTACTCTGGTTGCCCGGTGAACCAGTCGGGAGGTACCGTCTCTCCCCAGTTGTCAAATTGAGGATGACGATCTTTCCCCCGTCAACACTTGAGTGGGCAATTCCCTCATGTTCGGTCCAGATAACCCGGTCCCCGTCAATACAAGGATTCTGATTGAACCTGAGATCGGATACAGGGAGAACCGCATCATTCTGGTTGGTGAGTTGAACTGCAGATCCTGTTGAGAGATTTGTTAGTATGATCCCTTTTTCGCTGAACACAAGCCGATCACCTGATGTTCTTGCTGTTTCAACCTGATGCATTATGGGAATCGTACCGTCTGAACTCATTTGCCCTTGTTCTCCGATCCGAACGAGTTGTCTTTTCGTCCCCTCTGTAAGGTTATATCCGTAAAACCCCCGTTCTGACGCATTCAGGTATTTGTTATCCTGTATCCAGAAGAGTTGATCCTCCTCCAGGATCATGTGGAATGGCTCCCCCGAAAGAGTGAAAAGCCCTGTTTCGGTCCCAGATACCGGTTCTGCACTTGTGACCAAGGGAATAGTGACCAGACAGATGACGATTATCAGGAGGCCGCTGGAACGTCGATGGTTATTCATGGCTGAAAAAATGGTTAGGGGAAGCTGAACACCGAAGTGTCGTCATAGTCCTCAGCATAGTAGGGCGTAGGAATATACCCCCATGCATGGACATAGTACTGGCCATTCGCAGGATATAACTTATCTTTCGATGCGGTGACTGACCACACCCCCTGTTGTGAACTTGCCGATGTCGAATCCACGGTTTGCCCGGTTCCCCGGTTAATCAGGAACGCTTCGACATAGATATACCATGGCGGTCCCTCCAGTCCCGATGCAGTACAGGTTCCTCCAAAACGGATGGTTCTCCAGTCAAACTTGTATCCGGTCGCACTGACAGAAACAGTGGCACGATCCAGGGCCGGCTGTTCATCGTTAGTTACCGACGTCGGCTCCGTGCTCCACCAGGTCATCTTCTGACCGGCCATATTCTTCTTGTATGAATCGGGGATCCCGACAAGGTGTTCCGGGTGGACCTTCTCCATATATTCAAGCACAGTGATGTCCTTGCCATAGAGCTCATTGATTAGGCTCAACTGCTCTGTAGTGGCATCCGATCGGACGACTCCCTTCTCGTCTTCCGCACTCGCTACACCGATCAGTGCAGATGCAAACAGCAGGACCAGCATGAAAATCGATCCCGTTTTTATTCCATAGAGTTTCATGATTTTGCTCCTTCCGGGCTTTGTGCGATGCGTCGATTTCGAGCCCGGATTTATGACAGCAAGGAAAGCATCCTGCCTTCCGAAACGCTGTCTTGGGGGTGAGGAACTTGTCCTCACCCGCCATGGGTAATCGGATCCAGGTGCATAAACGATCTCTGTGCCAGATCCAGAACTGTCAGCAGAATGATTCGGAGTAGAGCACGTGACGGTATTGATGATTCTCCGTATCAATGATTCTCCCGGATGAGCCCGGTCTGCATCTCGATCCCAAACAGTCCATGGGTGTGATCATATTCACGATTCATTAAAACGGAATCCATGCGTCATTCAGGTGTTTTCCAGGTAGTGTGCGTATAAAGAGAAATCAGAAATGAACGAGAGGATCTCCCCCTCATATTTCAGGCAACGGTCGACGAGTCATTTAATATTCCAGTTCATTCACCTTTCCGCTTACATTCACCGTAATCCAACCCCGATGAGTAATGATGGGAGTCATGTTCATATTGACACGGAATAAGTACTCCCCTTCCGGGAGTTGCGATTCGGTGTATATGATAAGCGTGGAGACGTACTTCCCATTGGGCGATACGACATACTCGGACGGTGACATGCTTACATTCAGGTATCGCGGCATGGGAATTTCCTCATCAGAATTTACTGATTTCTCTTTTACCGGGACTATCCGCTGTGTGACCAGCCCCTGACCCTTCGCTCTCGTATTGAGAATGATCTGTTCCTCTTTTATCTCCCCCGCATGTATCTCTATCCTGCTAGGATGAAACCATACCGGAATCCCCAAATGTTGTTTCCCTGGCGTCACATTTGGGGGTTCCCATGTTTCGTTCCTCCTATCTATTGATGAGATGTCTGTAATTTGGCTGGTAATGAGCGATAATACGCTGATTACCAGGATAAGAGTCGCAAAGACCAAAAAAATTAGCGTGGTTTTTTTCATCCCAGGTATTTCTCCGTTCAGTTTGCCGTGTGCAATGTCACCATCGAATCGGAATAGATATGAACATCTAACCCGGAAAGATACCCCTCTGCAACTTCATCAATGTCTTCTTCCCAATTAAATTCCACATTCTGTAAATTCAGATCTTTCAACCGCATATCGTAGAATGTCGTGTCGCCCGGCACTTCTGAGTCGCCATCGACATAATATCCTTCAAGAGTGCAAAAGACTGCATTATTCTGGTAACCAACACATCCAGACCAGTTCATGGTCGAAATGCCGGAGTCTTCATTCTTGAATATGATATTCCATTGACTGAGACCAGGGTTCCAGCCCAATGTTCCCTTAATAGTATCGATGTTGACGTTGGCGATACTATTAAGGGAACATTGGGC
>DUGV01000142.1 GCA_013331225.1 Methanolinea sp. | reverse complement strand
GTTCGACCAGCAGTGTCTCGGCGCTCCTGCTCGGAACCGGCCATGACTGGACAAGCGGGTACAGGAACCGTTCGGGATCGATCGAGAGGATGACTGCTCCGACCGGCTCTTCCTTTCCGTCACTCTCAACGAGGAGGGGCGCGACCATGTCAATGTGCGGGTGGGAGGTGCCGGGAAGGAGGTGGAGATCGGTCATGAACGCCTCCCCTGTCTGAAGCGATTCTTTCAGGGCGGTGAGGCCCTCCGGGGCAAGGGTTGTGGTATTGGGATCGAGACTAATACGAATGGTTCCCCCGGGGTCTACAAGGAGGACATTGTGGTAGTGGACCGATTCGTTGACTTCCCTGAACCGTTCAAGGATCTTCTCTTCGCTTTCCGGGTCCGGAGAGGAGAGATAATCGTCTACACCCTCGATAAAAAACCCGCTTGCGAAGAGAGTCCGGGCATCGTGCAGCCTGTCTTCCCTCCACCGCGCAATCTCGTCAGCCTTCAGGGTGCTGATCGAGACGAGTTCCCCTGTGACAGTCTCTCTTGCCTGCTTTTCCTGCGACTGGTAAAAAATTACCCCCGCGGCAAGGATAAGGAGGATGAGCAATGCAGCACCGGTGAAAAGCCAGATGCGCGTCCCTTTCTGGCTCTCGTCAACGGGTGTCACCTTGCTCACGCTCCCTGTACGGGTGTGCCTGAAAGATCGGTGCGGCTTTTCTTTCCCCCGCCTCCCGGGAGAGCCCGGTTCGCATCCCAGGCGGCCATCATGCTGACGGGGACCGCTGGCATTCCTCCCCCCACCTGCTCTAAAAGACCTTCGCCCCTAAGGATGGTGGCAGTCCGGTGAAACATCGCATTTGCTCCTCTGTAAAGGAGTGCAATAAAAAACCCTCGCGACTGGAGGAAGAGTCCTTCCGTTTCCCATCGCGTTTCGCCAGAGACATAAAAGATATGGAGACTGCTGGCGGGCATCCGGGGTTCCATGCGAATATCATCAATGACTGAGAACTGCTGATATATAAGTATAGAGATTTGCAGGGGAAGGACGGAAATTCCGGCTCTGCACCGTCCATCCGGGCCCGGTTTCTGCCTATCCCCTGAATCTCCCTGTTCCGACGTACTCCAAGAGAATTGTTGATATAGACTGTGCACAAATGAACCAGATACGGGATTCGCCATGCCTCCTGCACGAATAATGGTCGTCGAGGACGAACAGATTGTAGCCGAAGATTTGAGGCATGTGCTTACCGGGATGGGATACAGGGTGGTGGGGATCGCTGGTTCGGGCGAGGATGCAGTCCGCATGGCCCGCGAGACACTGCCGGACCTCATCATGATGGACATCTCCCTTGCAGGCCCTATGGACGGCACCGAGGCTGCCGGAAAGATCGCGGCATTCCACGATGCTCCTGTCATCTACCTCACTGCATTTGCCGATTCCGCAATCATCGAGAAGGCAAAGGTGACCCGCCCGTACGGGTACATACTGAAACCGTACGAGGAGAGGGAGATAAAGACAGCAATCGAGATATCGCTCTATACGCACGACCTCCACAGGAAGATCGCCGAGAGCGAGGAACGGTACCGCGGATTTGTCCAGAACTTCCTTGGAATCGCCTACCGGAGGAGGGCCGACTTTTCCCCGGAGTTCTTTCAGGGGGCCGTCGAGGCAATATCCGGGTATACGGAAGCAGAACTGCTCGCGAATACGCCTGCGTGGGAAGACCTGATCCACCCTGCCGATGCGGACCGCATCAGGCTGCACAACATTGAGATCGCTCAGACGGGATCAGGGAGTGCGACGAGGGACTACCGTATTGCCAAAAGAGACGGGAAGATTGCCTGGGTGCACGAATTGATCAGGGTAATCCCGGAAATCGACGGCTCAACGCACGCCATCCTCGGTTCTATCTACGATATCACCGAGCAAAAAGCAGCGGAGGATGCGCTCCAGGCTATGAACCAGGAGCTGGAAGAGAGGGTGAGGCAGCGGACCCTCTCTCTCCACCAGCAGGTGGAATTTCTCCAGCAGTTGATCGATACCATCCCAAGCCCGATCTACTATAAAAATCCATCCTGCGTCTATCTTGGGTGTAATTCTGCGTTTGAGAGCTACGCCGGGCTGTCGAGATCGGCGATTGTCGGCAGGACCGACAACGAGATATTCCCCCCCGACTTCGCGGCGCTTACCAGGGAAAAGGACCGGTTCCTCCTGAACCACCGTGGGATACAGGCATACCAGGCAAAGTTTCCACATGCCGACCATTTCACGCGTCATATCCTTGTAAAAAAAGCAACCTACCACGACAGCGAGGGGAAGATCGCCGGCTTCATAGGGGTGCTCGTGGATATCACCGACAGGATACGGGCCGAAGAGCAGGTGCGGGAGAGCGAGAGGCGGTTCCGGGCACTGGTCCAGGACCAGACCGACCTGATCTTCAGGTTCCTCCCAGACAGGACCATACTCTTCGCGAACGAGGCTTTTCTCTCGTACTTCGGGAAGAGTTCCGAGGACGTTACAGGGTTCATCTTCCGCCTCCCGATACACCCGGATGACCTGGAGGACGTGCAGGCCCATTTCGCCTCCCTCTCCCCTCCGCACCCAGTCAGCACCACCGAATTCCGGTGCCTGCGAAACGGAGATGAGATCAGGTGGTAGCAGTGGATCGACAGGGCATTCTTCGATGAACGGGGGACAGTCGTCGAGTACCTCTCCGTAGGGAGGGACATCACCGAGAAGAAAGAGATCGAGCGGCGCGAGCGCGAGGCCTACCAGCAGATCGAGAAGAACATGCAGCAGTTTGCCACCTTAAACGACCAGATCAGGAACCCGCTCTCCGTGATCGTGATGCTGGCAGGGTTCGGGTCAGACGAGAATTCCCAGAAGATCCTGGAGCGGGCAAGGGATATCGACTCGATCCTCGACCGCCTTGACACCGGATGGCAGGAGTCAGAAAAGGTCAGGAAATTCCTCAAGAAGCATTACGGGATCGGCGGAGGCGAGTGAGGGGGCATTCCATGCGGATACCCTGGATAGTACCTTCACATATTTAGCTCAGATCAGGTGACGATGCATCTTTCATCAGGAGAAGCAGGTTCTTCGCCTCGGCACCCTCTTCCCTGATGATCCCTGCTTTCAGGGAGACAGTTCTCATCTTTCCGCTCTTCATGGTGATCAGCGCCAGCGACGGCAGGTAATACATGGCATCGAGCGAGAGGACCCGCTGGAGAGTGTCATCTCCACTCCCTTCCTTCTTCGATGGTGCAATGTTCAGAAGGGCGAACACGTTCTTTCCTGCAACCTCCTCGGCCCCGTATCCCGTGAGGATCTCCGAGGATGGGTTCGCAAAGACGATGCGGTTGTGGAGGTCGATGATGTACGCGCATTCGGGGCTCCTGGTGAGGTGCAGCTCGAGTTTCTCCCGTGCGCTCCCGATCTTCTCCTTCAGCCGCCGCTTGTAAATCGCGAACTCAATGTTGGAGTACAGTTCCCGCGGGTTGAATGGCTTCACCAGGTAGCTGTGGCTCTCGGTTTTAAGCGCACGGCTGAGTGTCTCTTCATCCGCATACGCAGTCAGGTAGATCACGGGGATGTCGGTGACCCGGTTCAGCTCCTCTGTCGTCTGGATACCGTCCATGTCCCCTTTGAGGTGGATATCCATCAGGATCACGTCAGGCTGGGTCTCGAGTGCCAGTGTGATCGCCTCTTTCCCGGTGATCGCGATGCCGGTGATAGTGTATCCCATCTT
>DUGV01000080.1:2150-3174 GCA_013331225.1 Methanolinea sp. | reverse complement strand
TCATCAGCTGCGGCGCCACCGGCGTATTTTGCATCCTTACCGGCCAGGGGACCATCCCCTTGACAATGCTTCTCTCCGGCCTGTTGCTATCCTGTCCGGGAACAGTGGCATACCGGTGCCCGTTGCCGGTCAGGGTCAGAGAGCTTTTCGAACGGGATCAGAGAGAGATGGGGATGCCCCTGATCCAGTACGTGCGATTGCAGGGGGGGAAGTGTTACTAACGTCCACGACAACCATGAACATACCAGACTGATTCCATGAAGATTGTCTCAATTGTAGGCGCCCGCCCCCAGTTCGTCAAGTGTGCCCCGCTCTCCCGCGAGCTCCGGAAAGAACACACCGAGGTCCTAATCCACACCGGCCAGCACTACGACCCTGATATGTCGGACGTGTTCTTTTCGGAGCTTGGTATCCCGGAACCGGACTACCACCTCGGGGTGGGTTCCGGTCCGCACGGGAAACAGACCGGCGAGATCCTTTTCCGCGTCGAGGAGGTGCTGCTTGGCGAGGAGCCGGACCTCGTGGTGGTGTACGGCGACACCAACTCGACGCTGGGAGGGGCTCTTGCTGCAGCCAAGCTCCACATCCCGGTAGCGCATGTAGAAGCAGGGCTCCGCTCGTTTGACCGGACCATGCCTGAGGAGATCAACCGGGTGGTGACGGATCATCTCTCGGACCTGCTCTTCTGTCCGACGACGACAGCGGTGGAGAACCTGGAGCGCGAGGGGATCACGCGGGGGGTCCACCTGGCGGGGGATGTCATGGTGGATGCGCTCGTGTACAATCGCCAGCTCGCAATGGAGCAGTCGACCATACTCGACCGCCTTGAGCTGACACCGGGCTCGTACCTGGTGATGACGGTCCACCGGCCATCGAACACCGACCAGAAAGAGCACCTGCAGGCGATCCTCCGGGCTATTGACCGATCAGGGAAGACCGTGGTCTTTCCGGTCCACCCGCGGACCCGGAACGCCCTCTCGGGGTTCGATCTTCTGGAGATGATGCCCGGGCAGGTTATCTGCAC
>DUGV01000080.1:0-2136 GCA_013331225.1 Methanolinea sp. | reverse complement strand
GGGAGAACACCGAGTGGGTGGAGACGGTTGAGGACGGCTGGAACGTGCTCACCGGTGCCGACGAGGAGAAGATCCTCGCCGCTATCCGGAATTTCTCCCCGTCGGGACCGCAGCGGGAAGCATTCGGTCCGCCCGGGGCGAGTGAACGCATTGCTACGGTGATCGCAGGTTTTGGGGTAGGGGAGTATCCGGTTCCCCGCCAGTCCTGACCTTGACATCAGCCTTGAGACAATAAGGCCGGATAGGGGGGAAAGGAGGTGCCGTGTGCAGTGCAAGCGGGAAACCCCGAATCTTCCTGGCAGGGGTGTCAGGAATGGGATTGTCACATCATGAAGGAGTGGTGGAGGCTGTTTCCCTGACGCTCTCCGGGCAGAATACAGGGGTGGGACAACCCCCAGCTCCCCCCATCCTCTCCCCGGAAAGACCCTGCACTGCTGAAGGGATCCCCCCGGCAATCCGCATGAGCGGTTGACCCCGCTCATAGGCTGTGAGCAAACGAAAAGAGCTGGCGAATCACATCATTTTTCAGCCGGGCGTTCGGCCTGCTACGGGGCGAGGGGGTGGTTGTTCCGGTCTCCTCTCCCGATCCCCTGGTAGACCCAGCCGGCCCGGATGAACCGGTCCGGGTCGACGATGTTCCTGCCATCCACGATGACCGGCAGGGGCCGTGCGACCCCCAGGGACGCCGGGTCCAGGTCGCGATAGGCAGCGTGTGCGGTGAAGATGGCGACAGCATCGGCCCCGCTGGTGACCCGATCGAGGTCTTTTTCGATCCCTTCCACGTACGGGTCATGGACCGTCACGACCGCCCCCTGCTCCTGCAGGAGATCGCGGTATACCGCCGAGGGGGTGTTCCGGGCGTCGTCCGAGTTCGCGATGAATGCCCAGCCGAGGATGGCCACCCGGGACCCTGGCACGGGTTTTCCGGCACGGGCGAGCCCGGCACTGGTGAGGTGTGCCATGTGCACGGGCATGAAGTCGTTGATCGCCCGGGCAAGGGTGAAGAGCGACTCTTTTCCCTCCGGGAAATCGAGCGGGGTGGTGGCAAGGGTCGCAACCCCCCGCTCCAGGTGGTACGTGTCCTTTGTGAGGCAGTGGCCCCCGACCCCGGCACCCGGCCAGAGGATGGCGCGGGTGACCCCTTCTTCCCTGAGGCTCGCGATACCCTCCCGTACATCGTATATGTTGACCCCCATCGTTTCGCAGTACAAGGCGAGCTGGTTTACGGCGGCAATCTGGAGGTCCCGGAAGGTGTTCTCGGCCGTCTTGGTCACCTCGGCAGCAGTCGCGGTCATGGGGATGATCCGTCCCGTCGTGAGGACCGGGGTGTAGAGTTCTGACGCACGGGCAGTGCTCGCGGGGTCGATCCCGCCTACGACCCGGTCGTGCTCCCGGATGTTTCTGATGAGGCGGCCTACCGTGACCCTCTCGGGTGCATGGGCGAGGCCGAAGTCAACGCCTGCCGTCATCCCCGACTCTTCCTCGAGGATCTCCCGTGCCATGCCCACGGTCGTCCCCGGGGTGACAGTCGACTCCAGCACCACGAGGGCGCCCGGCCCGATGTACTTCCCTGCCATCCGGATGCCTTCGATCAGGGCCGAGAAGTCGGGGACCAGGTCCTTTGGGTCACGAAACGGTGTCTGGATGGCGATGGTGACGCAATCGAGCTCCGCTATCTTTGAGAAGTCGGTGGTGCAGGAGAATGTGCCGCTCGCGATCACCTCCTGCAACAGCTCGTCAAGACCGGGCTCCTCCCCCTTCAGCGGGCTCTCCCCCCGGTTCAGCATCGCTACCTTGTAGCCTGAGCTTGCAGAATCGCGCTGGAAGCCGACCACCTTCGGGTACTTCCCGGCGAAGAGGGCTGCTGCGGGGATCCCCACGTACCCCATCCCGATGACGCCGACCGCCCGGATCGGTCCGCGGCGGGCAAAGGCGTCTTCGAGCGGGGTGGTCAATGTCATCACCGCAGGACCGCTTCGCGGATCCGCTCGCAGAGCGCGAGGTTTTCAACTGCCTGTTCAGGGGTCACGGGGAATGGTTTTTTCTGCGAGACGCATTCGAGGAAGGTCTGGAGCTCCACCTTGAGGGGCTCGACCTTGTTCACCATCACTTTCTCGATGATGTTCTCCTGCACGT
>DUGV01000170.1 GCA_013331225.1 Methanolinea sp. | reverse complement strand
GAACGGTTGTAGGAATTACTCCACTGATGGGATACCGTGTAAGTCCGGGAATTCACACCCTCAAGGTCAGCATGCCCGGGTATCTGGATTATACCACAAGTGTCTCCGTCACATCGGGAGGCCACCTGCAGGTCCCGTTAATCGTCCTGCAGAGAGGAATTCCAACTCCCACGCAGACCACGCAGACCACTCCCGCAACACCCACACCGAGTGTCTCCCCGACCGCCACGATCACCACCGCGATTACGACTCCACCCACCACTACCACGACCACCTCTACTGTCACCACCTCCCCGGTGCAGACAGGATCACTTACTGTAAACACGGTCCCCCGTGGTGTGACGATATACCTCAATAACGAGGCGCGAGGAACCAGTCCGACAACAATCCATGGGCTTGCTCCCGGCGATTATGAACTGAAACTCATGAAACAGGGGTTCAAGACCCAGGTCAGGAGCGTGACCATCGAGACCGGAAAGACGACCACGCCGCCTCTCATCATCCTCACCCCAATCCTGTGAGAATCCTGAAGAATCCCCAACCCCCATTTTAAAAAAAAATCTGTCTATTTTTCAATCCCGGCTGACACCCCAGCATACACGCACTGCCCGTACGAGATGCATCCATCTCCGAGCGGGTAATCCGGGTTCATGCGAAGCTCGAGGCCCGATGTCGTCACCAGGTTCCTGATGGTCTCGCGAATCACCCTGTTATAGGCCACACCGCCTGAAAGTGCAACAATGGGAAGATCCCTCTTGTACGCGGCATGGATCGCCATCCCTGCAATCCCACGGGCAAGGTTGAACTGGAACGATGCGGCGATCGAACGCATCGCCCTCTGGTCATGATCTTTGCACCTCTCCATCTCGCCCATCGCCTTCTGCAGCAGGGCTCTCGTGGAGAATACCTCCTTGCCCCCGACCTGGATATAATCGAGGTCCCATTGCCGGGCTTTCCCCCCAACGGCAAATGACTCGAGTTTCATTGCGGGCTCTCCGTCGTATGTCCTCTCCCTGCATATGCCGAGGAGGGCGGCGGCAGCGTCCAACACCCTGCCTGTGCTCGACGTCGGGACCACGTTGATCCCTCTGGAGATCTGTGAGTCAAGGACAGATAGCTCGAGATCGGTCCAGCCACGGGACGCGAGGAGCGCCGTGATTGAAGGGGTGGGAAGGATGCCGTAAAGCATCCTCTCAGGGAACCTGGTTGCAAGGTCTCCGCCAGGCATTGGGACCACTTCCAGGTGGCCGACCCGTTCGTAACCGGGGATGGAGCCGGCGAATATCTCCCCTCCCCAGATGGTGCCGTCCTCCCCGTACCCCACCCCGTCAATCGCGATGCCGATGCAGGGCGAGGTCGTGGTCGCCGCGATGTGGGCCTGGTGATGCTGGACGGGGACGAGTGCGGCCCCATGTTCCCCTGCGAGCTCTCTTGCGTACCGGGTGGAAAGGAACTGGGGATGCGCATCATGGGCGATGTACTCGTAATCCCCGCCGAGTAGCCGGCCAAGGTTCTCGATCGTCTCCTGGAGGTAGGCGTAGGTCTGAGGGTTCCGGACGTTCCCGACATGGGGCGATGTGGTGCAGAACCCATCCCTGTAGATGGTCACGTTTGCGTTCAGTTCCGGCCCCACCGCCAGTATGGAGGTATTCCCAAGGTCAATGGCTGTTCTCCTGGGGGCCATTCCCCTCGAGAGGCGGATAATGAACCCGTCCCTGACCACGGAATCGTCGCACCGGTTGACAATCTGGCGGTCATGGGTGAGGAAGAAGTCGACGTGTCCGTGCATCCGTGCCATTGCGACATCAATGCCGGTAATCATCGGATACCCTGGCATGTTCGCACTTGTCATTATCAGGATGGGATGGGAGAGGCGTGAGAAGAGCAGGTGGTGCAGGCCGGTATAGGGAAGCATGCAGCCGATGGTGTGGAGGTTACTGATATCCTGGTGGGCATCCGGGTCACGCTTCCCGAGGACGACGATGGGTCGCTGGCAGCTTTCGAGAAGCATCTGGTCTTCGGCAGAGAGGATTGCGATCCGGTCGACGACGTCAGGCCTGACCATCACCGCAAACGGCTGCTCGGACCTTCCCAGGCGGCGCTTCAGTTCCCCTGCTGAGCTCTCAATACATGCAAGGTGGAACCCGCCAATGCCCCGGATTGCCACGATATACCCGGCGTCCAGGATACGGGCGGTCTCGGCGATGATATCTCCGGAGGAGACATCGTTTCCTTCACCATCAAAAAGGCGTAACTTCGGTCCGCAAGAGGCACATGCGATCGTCTGGGCATGATGCCGCCGGCTGGAAGGGTCATGGTACTCATCCTTGCATTCCGGGCACATGGGAAAGGCGTCCATCGATGTCCTCTCCCTGTCGTAGGGGAGGTCGCGGATAATGCTGTACCGCGGGCCGCAGTTCACGCAGGAGGTGCACCAGTACCCGGAATACCGCCCTCCTGCGGTGTGTATATCCTGGAGGCACTGGTCACAGGTCGCGATGTCCGGCGGAATCATGCCGGAGAGGGAACCGCTCCCGCTTGGCTGGATCGAAAAATCGCCTGGGAATGGCCCTGGGTCCTGGAGTACCTCCACCCGGTCGATTCGGGAGAGTGGGGGTCCACGCGAGACCTCCTCCAGGAACGCCTCGAACTGGTCGCCCTCGGCCTGTATCTCGACCTCGCTGCCCCGGTTCCTGACAAAACCCCGGATCCCGAGCCTGGTCGCCGTGGCATACACGAATGGCCGGAAGCCGACACCCTGCACGATTCCACGGATTTGAATCCTTCCGCTCCTGCGCTTGCCGTTCAAACAAAGATTTATTGATTTATCACGCCATATAATACTAGGGTTTTACCAGTGAGCGGCCATATCAGGATAGTCAACGATCCAGTGGACCTTGTTCCTCTGCTTATCACGTTTCATAATGCGACCTATAAGCAGGTCTACGATCTGTTGAACAAGTCCTGGATGACCGAGGAGGAGATCTGCGAGCAGCTGGCCGAGGGGGACGTAGGCCAATGCCTGCTGGTGCTAAAAAAAGGGAGCCTTGTCGAGGAGAAGTGGAGGATGCCAGCCCCCGGGCAGAAACCGGTGAAGGAGTACCGTGCCTCCTACAACAAGTTCAGGGCAAATTTCCAGTGCAACTTCGGGGATCTCTCAGATCTCCTCTTTATCGCAGTCTCAAACGACGAACACCTCCGCTGCATGGTCGAGAAGGTCGAGGATGAGCTTCGTTCAGGGAATACCTCTATCAACGATATCGCACGAAAGTTCGGGGTCAACCCCGTCTTCATCAAAGGACTGGCGAAGCGGACCCCCCATCTCGACGTAAAGGGACAGGGGCTGGTTCTCCTTGACCGAAGCCAGTAAGGACCCCCTGTCGTCTATTCTCCGAAGCAAGCGCGAAGTGACCCGTCTGCAGATCCTGGTCGAGATCGCCGAGCACCAGCCGGCAGTAAGGCAGCAGGAGATCGCGGACAAGCTCGGGGTGACGCCCCAGGCTGTCTCCGAGTACATCCGGGAGCTCGTGGACGAGGAGATGGCGGCTGCCCATGGCCGCGGCAGGTACAGCGTCACGAGGACCGGGATCGAGTGGATCCTCAACCATGCCGAGGCGCTGGAGGCGTATGCCCGGCACATAAGGAGGGACATCATCCAGCAGGTCTCGACGTGGACGGCGATTGCCGCCGAGGACCTCTTCGAGGGCGACCAGGTGGGGGTGTACATGGAGCACGGCTGGCTGTATGCATCGAGGGAGTCCCGGAGTGCAATGGGAACGGTGGTGATGGATGCGAAAGCAGGCGAGGACGTGGGAGTTGCCCGCCTCTCGGGCCTGATCGACCACACCGAGGGTGTGGTCCATGTCTGCAAGGTCCCCCGCGTCCAGAGGGGCGGGTCTCGCAAGGTGAGGAAGGATCGGCTCCTTGAAGTCATTGAGGGCGTCGGTGTGGTCGCGGCGGTCGGCCTCGAGGGCTACGTGGCCCTCCAGCAGGCGGGAAGGACGCCAGATATGTTCTTTGGGGCAAGAGAAGGGGTGATCGAGGCGGCATTCCATGGCATCGACTGTGCCATCCTCGTCGTAGACGAGGAGTTCACCGATTTCCTGAAACGGCTTGAAGGAGTGGGGCTCTCGTATATGCTCCATGACCTGATCGCCTCATGAATGTCATCGTCCAGCCGCAGAAGGGAAATTACAAGATCCTTTTCCTTGACAACCTGCAGGTGCGGGCGGTGGGGATCGCGGAGATCGACGCCACTCCGAAGGGATACCGGCCGGGCCACTATCGCGTGAGGTGGGGGGGCAAGCACCAGTTCCGCAGCACCCCTTCAAAGGAGCTGGTGGTCTCCCTGCGGAAGGCATCGGTGTACCTGACCCAGGCGGACGAGGCATTCGAAGGGTTCCTGCACGACTTCCAGATCCCCTTTACCCGTACCTCCGTCTGCAGGATATGCCTGATGGAGGACCGTGTCACCCCCCTGAACAGGAAGAACGGCATACGCTACACGACCGGCGAGCAGATCTGTTTTGACTGCGCCCGCAGGGAGCTCAGAAGGGAACTTGCCACGATGGGCAAGGTGGGCATGCAGGCTCTCGGGCACCTCGAGGAGCTGCTGCGGAACTACCGTGACATGGACAAGGTCCTCGCGAGCGTTCAGCCCGAGAAGGTGAAGATCTCCCAGGCACTCTTCGACCGCCTGGATGCCCACCCGGTACAGAAGACCCAGTCTCTTGATGAACTTCCCATCCCGCGGGCGTTCATCGATGTTGCCGGTGTCGAGACGTTGATGCCGGCACAGCAGATGGCGGTCGACGGAGGGCTTCTCTATGGAAAGCATCTCCTGGTTGTCTCGGCCACTGCGAGCGGCAAGACCTTCATCGGCGAGATGGCGGGTATGAAGAATTACCTGGAGGGGAGGGGCCACACCCTCTTCCTCGTCCCCCTGGTTGCGCTCGCGGTGCAGAAGTACCAGCGCTTCGAGGAGCGGTACGGAAAGATCGCGGGGGTAGGGGTCCTGATCGGCCAGGCCAGGATCAGGCTGCCCGATAACGCTCCCGTCGGGGACCGGAACATCCGAGCTCCCATCGTCGTAGGGACCTACGAGGGGGTCGACCATTTCATCCGTTCGGGGAAGCGGCTCCCGCCGATTGGGACGGTTGTCATCGACGAGGTCCAGATGCTCGAGGACCCGGACCGGGGCCACCGCCTGGACGGCCTCGTCGCGAGGCTGAAGTACCTGGCCCCGAAGGCCCAGTTCCTGTACCTCTCCGCAACCATCGGGGTCCCAAAGGTGCTCGCAAAGAAACTGGGTGCAACGCTCGTCCGGTACGACGACCGTCCCGTCGCCCTCGAGCGCTACCTCATTTTCGTCGAGCACAAGCAGAAGATCCCGACGATAAAGCGCCTCTGCACCCAGGAGTACTCGCGGGTCTCCTCGAAGGGCTTCCACGGCCAGACAATCGTCTTTACCCACGCCCGGGCCCGGACACACGTCATCGCCGACGCCCTGGGGCCGGGATATGCAGCCTACCATGCGGGCCTCACCTCCCAGGAGCGGCGGGAGATCGAGGCAAAATTCCTCTCCGGAAAGATCAAGGCCGTGGTCACCACCGCTGCGCTCGGTGCGGGGGTCGATTTCCCCGCCTCGCAGGTGATCTTCGACTCCCTCGCGATGGGGATCTCCTGGCTCTCGGTCCAGGAGTTCAACCAGATGGCCGGCCGTGCGGGCCGGCCCGACTTCCACGACCTCGGAAAAGTGGTCGTGCTCGCCGAGCCCGGCGCCTCCTACTCCCGCTCATCAGGATCGACGGAGGAGGAGGTCGCGATGAAGCTCCTCAAGGGAGAGATGGAAGAGGTCGCCCCCGAGCACGACCTCGAGCAGAGCTCGGAGGAGTACGTCGCAAACGCGGTTGTCTGCCAGGGGAGGCTTCCCGAACTCGACCGGATCAACGGGACGATGGTCGGCACCATGGAGCCTGTCCTCGATATACTGCTTGGAAAGGACCTGGTGACCCTGCAGGAGGAAAGGGTAGTGCTCACCCCGCTTGCAAAGGTGATGGCCGAACACTTCATCGGGGTGGAGCGCCTCGGCGAGATCCGGAGGCTGATGAGAAAGATAGACGACCCGCTGGAGATCGTGGCGGAACTCGAGTGCGCGGAGATGGAGCAGAAGAAGGAGAAGGAGAAGAAGAGGAGGAAATAGTGAAATGTTGCGCCCCGTCCTGCCCGCACTCATCGCCATGCTCCTTGTATCGGCGTGCGGCTGCCTTGCGTTCACCGCACAGCCCGCTGGGTCTCGGGGAACAGATCCGGTACTCCCGGCACCTGGAGTATCGGACACGAAGATGGGGGCACGGGTCATCGCAATGGCGGTATGCGCGGATGAGATAGGGACTCCTTATCCCGAGGCTGCGGATTTCCTTATCAAAGGCCTGCACTGCAACGCAAACGGAGGCCGGTTCTCAGAGGCGATCGATTACTACGACCGGGCTCTCGCCATCGACCCGGGGAACGAGGGGACTGCGCTTTTGAAGGAGATGGCAGAAGGGGACCGGGTTGAAGAACATGATACGGTGTAATGAACCCGGGAGTGGGTTTTTTAAAAAACGGCGATAATCTCCACGAAGGATCGAATTTATATGTAATATTACGTATAATTTCACACTGTTGGATATGATGTCCCTTAAGATACCGGTTTTTGTGGTAACCATTCTATTTCTCACAACATTTCCTGCGGTTTCAGGAGCAATGACATCACTGTCATTCCTGCAAGATTCACGCAGTCTCCTCTTGTTTCCTTCATTTGAAAAACCCTTCATTATATCCCAAATCTCCAATCCTTCCGTGGGTAAGTTTCAAGTTGAAACTATTAAGCCGGCATCCCTACAGGTCTCGCAATTCAACATGGGTCTGACACGGTTGCCAATGGGGATCACCCTCGACAGGTTGCACAGGAACATTGAGATGGGGCTTCAGAAGAGTACTTCAGAGCCCGACGCATGCTGGATTCCCATCGATCCTGTCGGGCCGATACGGATTCCCATGTCCGTCGCGTACATCGATGGATATTATTACGACACTCCATGGATACCGCATGTCTACATACCCGGATAGGCTAGTTTCAGGTATCATGCAAATCCTCTGGGGCACTCCCGCCTGGTTCGGGATCGCCCCTATAAATGTTAATGAAAAATGATATACCTGGTCCACTTATTATTACGAAGAAATATGCTCAATAAACCGACAATATCAATTTTTATTTGATATTCAATGAGAGAATCCTCATGTTTCTGCTCATATCGTAAATTCTAATATACTTAACATACCACCATCATTCCTGACGTATGAAATGGACAGGGTTGGGATGAGAGGAGTGATGCAGGTATGAGAATGCTGATGAACAGCGGGCGGACCTACAAGCAGGGCGAGCAACTTTACTACAAGGAAAGCCCGGAATATTCCGAGCAGACATCTCTCTGTTTTATCAACCCGATCGATCTCTTCACACTCGGAATCGAAGAGGGTGAAAACATCGAGATCAAAACTTCGACGGGAAACACGGTATTCAGGACTGTTGCCTGTTATGACCTTGTTCCCGGGGAGATATTCCTCCCCTGCGGTCCGTATGCGAACTTCATCCTCCCGCCAAATACTCACTCGACCGGGGCTCCCGATTTCAAGACCCTGGAGGTTGAGGTCCGTCCGACTGAGCGGGAGCGGGTGTCGGCCTGGGACCTCCTCGAATACGAGGGAGGGACGAGGTATGATGCTCCCCCCGAGGGGTGCCCCACCATCTCGCTCGAGGGCGATAAGACGGTCACTGACGTACTCTGTCCTCTCTGCGGCTGCGTCTGTGACGACATCGAGCTCGGGATCAGGGACCATCGCATCGTGTCGTGCCAGAATGGGTGCTTGTTGTGCAACGCAAAGTTCCTGGCAAAAAACCGCCTTATCACGCCAATCAAAAAAACAGTGGGAGGTTGGGAGAAAGTCAGTTACGAGGAGGCAATCGAATATACCGCCGACGTCCTCGTCGCGGCGGAACGTCCGCTTCTGTTCGGCTGGAGCGGGACGCACGGTGAAGCGCAGTGCATCGGGGTCTCGATCGCCGAACTGATCGGCGGGGTCATCGACAACTGCTCGTCCGAGTGCCACGGCCCCTCGATCATGGCGATCCAGGAAGTGGGCCACCCGGGATGCACCCTTGGGCAGGTCAGGAACAGGGCGGATGTCGTCATTTACTGGGGATCCAATCCTATCGCGTCGCATCCCAGGCATATGAGCCGTTATTCGACCTATGCAGACGGGTTCTTCCTTGACAACTCTTTCAGGAACAGGACAGTTATCGTCTTTGATGTGAGAAAAACGGAGACTGCGAAGGTCGCCGACGAATTCGTTCGGGTCAGATCAGGAGGGGATTATGCAGTCTTCTCGGCGCTCCGTGCGATCATCCAGGGAAAGGAGGACGTGCTTCCCAAGAGCGTGGCGGGTGTGGCAAAGGAGGAGCTGATCCGGATTTCAAGGATCATGCTCGGGGCAAAGTTCGGCACCTTCTTTACCGGTATCGGGTTGACCCAGTCCAGGGGAAAGTACAAGAACGTGAGAAACGCCATCGAGCTCGTGGATGAACTGAACCGCCATACAAAATACACGCTTACCCCGATGCGTGGACACTGGAACGTGTATGGCACGAACCAGACGTTCACTTACATGACGGGATATCCTTACGCCGTCGATTTTTCCCACGGGGTCGCCTACTACAACCCGGGCGAGACATCGGCCATCGATATGCTCTCAAGGGAAGAGGTAGACGCCTGCATCATCATCGGGAGCGATCCCGGGGCGCACTTCCCTAGGGCCTGCAACGAACATCTTTCAAGGATTCCGACCATCGTGATCGACCCGTTCCCCATCATGAGCACGGCCGTTGCGACGATGCACATACCTGTCGCCATGACCGGTGTCGATGCCGAGGGTACGGCATACCGGATGGATGCGGTTCCGCTGTGGGTCCAGAAGGTCATGGAACCGACGCAACCGGATGATGCACGACTACTCAGTCGAATCTACGATGCAGTGAGAAAGAGAAAAGGTATGCCTCAGATCAAAGGAGAAGATGCAGGTGTTTTCGGTTCGCCGGTTTTCTCAACAGAGAAGTGACCAATTTTTTTCCCACCACATATATGGAAGGATTCTCCGGTCAGTGGGACAAGTTCCCATGAGGGTGTTAAATATGCGAATGAGCGACAACGAAACGAATAATGAGGATCCGGTCCTCCTGCGGGCAACCAGGGAAGCAGAATTGGTGAAAAGGAGGCGTTGTGATGATGCAGGTAATGCTTGAAGCGAAGGAGAGAAAGAATCCAAATGTTCCCATCGAAGCCGAAGAGATCACCCCTGCACATTTCATCGAAAACCGGCAGGATCTTTCCGTGTGGCGGGGAAACCGGAAAGTTCCCCTTGAGGAGGTTTTTGAGATAACGATCAACGGGGAGGCGTCTTCTGCAGAAGATGTAGAAGTGATCCTCACCGGGGAATCAGGGAAAATTAAACGGGTTGGCGAATATATGGAATCGGGCATTATCCGGATCGAGGGAGATATCGGGATGCACTGCGGGAACTTCATGAGCGGAGGAACCATCGAGATAAGGGGAAATGCCGATGCCTGGCTTGGCCGCGAGATGAGAGGAGGGACAATCACCTGCCATGGAAACGCCGGGGACTACTGCGGTTCCGGCTATCGCGGCGAAAAAAGGGGGATGAGGGGAGGGACTATAGAAGTCTTGGGAAATGCAGGTGATTTTACTGCAGAGACTCTCTCCGGTGGCACAATTATTGTCCATGGAAACGTCGGGGATCTCTCCGGGGTCGAGATGAAAGGAGGGATGTTCACGATTCACGGCAATGCATCCCGGGTCTGTGGAAATATGACCGGAGGAACCTGCATGGTGTATGGCACGGTCACCGATATGTTGCCGACATTCCGGAAAGTGGGCACAAGAGAAGGGAATAATGGGGGAATTGCACTCACTGAATTCACCGGCGATGTGGCGAACCGCGGCAAGGGTCGACTGTTCGTGCATTCTTTTACCAGGGCATGATCGCTGAATAACCCCGGTGCCAGCTGGCGCCGGATCTTCCCACCGCGATCCAAACTCATATAGATGCACAGGGGGAAGTTAGACCATAAGAAAGGGATATCGATGATTCACGTGGATAAGGCAGTTGATGCCGGGAAAGCAGCCCTGAAGAGACGGCTTGAGGGGATTGCAGGATCTTTTTCCTACGAGGAGACGGCGTACCACCTCCCTGTCACCTTTGCACTGACCGGATCCCCGGTGCATGATAGGAATGAAGCGCTGACAGCGTTTGCAGCAGCAGGTGAAAATCCCCTGGTTGCCGCCGAGTGCCTGGCTGCGGGTGAGACAGCGGTATCCGGCCGGGAACCCGCCCCTTATACCGGGTTCATCCCGGACGCGGTCTTGCGGACGCTTGGATACTCGCTCGTAGACGGCAGTATCCTCGGCCTTGCCCTGGTCGCGGGGACTCCCGCTGACCCGATCGAAGCGGCCGGGCTCTGCCGGGAACTGCAGGAGAAGTATATGCTGACGTTCCTCTCCGGCGGGATCATCGGGAGCCTCCAGTCAGCAGGTGTCAGGGTTGGGACAGAATACCGGCTTGTTCCCCTCGGATCACGCCCCTCCTCAGCCATCCATTTCATCGATATCCTCGCAAGGGTGGCAATGATGTTCGGGGGCGTGACCCCCGGGGATTCCGCGAGGCTCCTTTCTTATGCACGGGAGCGGGCAAAGGCCATCGCAATAGTATTTCCGGGGCTGAACGAAGAGGACGTCGCGATCATCGATACGTTCCGTGTGCTCGGCATCCCTGTCCTCACTCCGGGAGGCTATGAGGGAGGCTCGTGGATCCCCGTCCGTACTGCCGACGCGGTCCGTACCGGGATGGAGCTTCGGGGCATCAAGGTCAACGTGACCGCGATCCCAATCCCCATGGCCTGCTCGCCGGCATTCGAAGGGAAGAGCATCCGCAAGGAGGAGATGTATGTGGAGTTCGGCGGCGGGCGATCCCCGGCGTTCGAGATCTTGAGGGTCCTGCCCGTGACGGAAGTGAAGGACGGAGAGGTCCGCATCATTGGCCCCGAGATCGAGGATATCAGGGAAGGATCTGCAGTCCCGCTCGCCATCCTCGTTGAGGTGGCAGGATCGCAGATGAAGAAGGAGTACGAGCCGGTCCTTGAACGGAGGATCCATAACTTTGTAAACTATGGCGAAGGCTCCTGGCACGTGGCACAGCGGGACATCATCTGGGTCCGGCTCTCCAAGGATGCGATCTCCAAAGGTGTGCACATACGCGACATAGGCGTCCTCCTCGCCGCGAAGTTCAGGATGGACTTCCCGGACCTCCTTGACGCGGTCCAGGTCACCCTTATCACCGATGAGAAGGCGGTGTTAGAGGAGCGGGAGAAGGCCGAGGCGGTGTACCTGGAGCGTGACGAGAGAATTAGGGGGATGAAGGATACCGATGTTGACACCTTCTACTCCTGCACCCTCTGCCAGACCTTTGCCCCCAACCACGTCTGCATCATCACGCCTGAAAGACCGGCGCTCTGCGGGGCGATCACGTGGCTCGACGGCAAGATCGCCTATGAGATCGCACCTGCAGGGGCGAACCAGCCAGTCGAGAAAGGAAAGCTCATCGATCTCGAGAGGGGAGAGTTCGAGGGGGTGAACCGGTTCGTGAAAAAAGCGTCCCACGGCGAGGTTGACCGGTGCTCCCTCTACGGCATCATGGAGTTCCCCATGACGTGCTGCGGCTGTTTCGAGTGTATTGCCGTCATGCTGCCGGAGGTGAACGGCTTCATGGTGGTCTCGAGGGAGTTCAAGGGAGAAACGCCTTCGGGAATGACCTTCTCGACCCTTGCAGGCACGATCGGGGGTGGAGCCCAGACGCCGGGATTTGCGGGAATCTCGAAGGGATTCATCCTCTCCGACCGCTTCCTCCAGGCCGAGGG
>DUGV01000117.1 GCA_013331225.1 Methanolinea sp. | reverse complement strand
CGATATTGACCTTCAGGACGACATCCTCGCCAGGGGAGAACTCGTTTCTTCCGGCCACGGACGCGGAGAGGTCCGGGTCCCCGGTCAGGTACTTGACATCCGCCATGACCGGCGCTCCAATTAAACTAAATAAAATGGCCAGAATCACGAAATAACGCATATTCATGTGAAACCACTTGTTGTTATTGCTATAACAACATTTAAGATTCGCCATATATAATGGTATGTAATGGCCGAAACACCCCCATCCCATCTCTCCCTCACGGAATCCCTAAAAGCCCTCGGGCTCACCAAGTACGAAGCGCTGGTGTATATCGGTCTCCTCAAGGTCTCTGGAGCGACTGCCACCGATATCCACGAGATCTCAGGCGTTCCCCGTGCCTCGGTCTATCCTGTGCTGGACCGCCTCATCCAGAAGAACCTGGTCTCGGTCTCCCACTCCACCCCCAAGCGGTTCGAGGCCGTTCCCCCTGAGGACGGAATTGATCACCTGCTGGAGTTGGTCGAGTCGGATGCCGCACGAGCGAGGAAGATGCTCTCCCGGATCTACAGGGACAGGTCATCAGGTGAGCGTGGAGACCAGGAGCTGATATGGAGCATATACGGCGACGAGCACATCCGCTCCCGCCTGATCGACCTCCTCCAGCATGCGGAGTGCTCCATCGACACCATATTTTTTGGCGGATTCCTTCGCGAAGAGATTACCGCGGCCCTGATCGCAAAGAGCGGGGCCGTCCCCATCCGGGTGGTGACGGACCGGTGGGACGTTCCTCTCCCCGGGAAGATCTCGGTGCACGTGAAGTCCCCGCCGGAGTCCCTGAAAAATCTCAAGCCCTCGTCTGTTGCCGGGGGAGTGTTTCTCATTGACCAGCGGAGGGCCATGGTGGTCATGGTCTCGGGGGGAGAGGGACCGACTGCGCTCTATTCTGAGTCAAAAGGATTCGTGAAGTTCTTCTCGCTTTACTGGGAGCTCCTCTCCTCGTGCGAGGCAGTTCTTGCCTAAAACTCCAGGATCTCCTGCATCTCCTGGACGTCCATCAGCCCCTTGATCGCCTGGGTCACGACATAGACGCCCCCTTCCTTTATGGCGGCCATCGGGTTTGTCCCTCCAAGGGCCACAATCCCCATGTACTGCGGGTCCACCGTGACCCCGAGCGCCGGGGTATTCGGGAGGCCCACGTCCAGTATCCCGGAGAAACTGCTGCCGGCAAGGTCGTCGATCACCTCTCCCACCAGGGTCTCGGCCTCCATGTGGCATTGCCGGATGTTCGCAAGGATGTTCCCACTCCCCCTTCTCATCATCTCGTTGATCGACGTAATCTCCTGGGAGATGAGTGCCTGGAGCGGGTCGATGGTGGTATGTTCGTACAGGATCATGTGGGTGAACCGCCTTGGGACACGGCTCTCGATCTCGACCACCCCACCCCCGATGGGGTTCGAGGGCACGCCTTTCCTGAGAAGGACCCCGTCTAGCGTGGAGCTGCACATCGTGATGATGGCACAATGGCCCGATGGCACCTGGAAATCCCCGACTGTTGCCCCCTCCTCGATGAAACGCACAAGGCCGCTCACGCAAATCCCTGCCTTGAACGCGTCCTTCATGACAGAGATGGCGTATTCGAGGTCCTCTTTCCTGATGAGCGAGAGGTTGTAGACGACAGTCCCTCTTCCTTCCCGGGGATCGAAGGTCACCTGCATGGCGTACTCCTCTATCCGGGTATGCACGAACTTGAGGGGGAGGTTCATCTCTCCATCTAATCTCTCCTGTCAATAGAAAAATTGTTCTATAAGATGGGGGAAATGTATGGTTAATGGACGAAAAGGTTCGGGAAAAGGCGAGAAATGCGATAAAGTCCATCCTGGAGGCGGCAGGGTTCTCGGTGAACACGCTCGAGGATCCCTTTGACCTGGCCGAGCGGGATGATGAGTACCTCATGGTCCTGTGCAGCAATGACCCGGGAGAGATCGAGGAGTATAACACCGGTGCATACCGCCTGATGAAGGACGGCGAGGGTATCACCTATAAGAAGCTCCTCTTCTCCCTCGAGCCTTCTGCCACTGCGGGGAACTGCATTCTCTGGAGGAGCGACGAGTTCATCCGGTACGCGGGAGAGGCGGCCCTGGATGAGATCCTTGGACGCCCCCTCGCACTCTCGTTTTCGGATGGGTCGCGCACGAAGGCGGATGCGGGGCCCGCGCTCATGAGGGGCCGCAGCACCCAGGCCATAGAAGAGGAAGAGCCCGGGGGAATTGTCATCTCCCACCTCCCCTTGCGGGTGCAGAAGCAGGCTGCCGAGCAGATCGCGAAGGTCCAGGGGCAGGCAAGCCTGAAGTTCATGCCATACTGGCTCTACTCATACCAGAGTTCAGGGGAACAGGTGTACAGGGACCAGCGCATCGGGTTTGATTCCGAGGGGAGCGGCGGGATCAATGCCATCAACGGGACGAAGATGGATGCCGACTGGAATGCCGTCGCAGAATCTGCCATCCCCCAGAGTGCTGAGGTTGTGCAGCCCCGTCTCACCAGGGAAGAGGCTACCGAGAAGGTCGTTGCAGAGGTGATCGAGAGCCTCACACGGAAGATCCGGATCAAGCAGGTGATCGGCGATGCCATCTCGTACGAGGAGAAGGTGATGAGACCAGACAGGAAGAACGTCCAGGTGCAGTTGCAGCAGGCATTCATCCCTGTCTGGCAGGTGCGGGGCAAGAAGATCGTCGAAGTGAATGCCTATACGGGCGAGGTCCTTTCCGAGCCCATGGACGAGGGCGTCGAGGTCTTCTGATATGGCCAGTCCATGATCGCAGTTCTCGGCGGAGGCCCCGCGGGCAGGATCGCGGCCATGCAGCTTGGCCTCGCAGGAACAGAGGTCACCCTTGTTGAGAAAGGAGGGCTCGGGGGGCAGTGCCTCCACCATGGCTGCATGGTGGTATGCGCATTGAATGACATCGCCAGGCACCTCTTCTTCTCCAGGGACCTTCAATCTCTTGGCATCCTCGACTCTGTCCCCACCGTGTCATTCTCCCGGACCCTCGCCGAGATGGCCCTGGTGCAGGCAAAAATTGCGTCAGTCCTCGATGCCGAGACAAGGAGCTGCGGCGTCCAGGTCATGCAGGGGAGCACGGGAAGGGTGGATGGCAATTCCCTTTACGTGGACGGCGAACTGTTTTCGGCCGAGAAGATTGTCGTTGCCACCGGCTCGCTCCCCCGCATCCCCGATATTCCCGGTATCCGGCTCCAGGGGGTATACACTCCCCACACCCTCCCCTCGATAAAGAGTGTCCCGGAGCACCTCCTGATCATCGGCGGTGGGATCATGGCAGCGGAATTTGCCTTCATCTTCAGGGAATTCGGGGCAGACGTCACTCTTGCAGCCCGGAGCACCTTTCTTAAAGGTATGCACCCGAGGCTCCGGGAACTTGCGGGAAGGGATCTCTCAGGGGTGACAATCCACGAGGGGTGCACGGTCGGCAGGCTGGAGGGAGATGGCGCGGTCAGCGGTGCCATGCTGAAAACAGGCGCAAAAGAGAACACGGTTTCCTGCGACGGGGTCTTCCTTGCCGCGGGACTGGTCCCGAACTCCGGCATGGTCTCCGGGTTGAAAAAAGGGCAGGACGGGCGGATCCTCGTCGACCGCTCGATGGTCACCAGCAACCCCTCCGTATACGCATGCGGGGACGTGACCGGCTCACGTGCGCTCACGCCCGTGGCACGGTACGAAGGCACGGTCGCCGCAGCGTCAATCCTTGGCCGGGAACCTCCGCCTGACTGCACGCCCATCCCGCAGTCCATGAACCTTGCATCGGAATACGCATTCGTGGAAGCGGACGGGAGCGATGACGAGGTCGCATTTGGGACCCCGGGGCCCGCGGGGCCGGGGACGTTCTGGTCGGTCCCACGGGGGCACACGGGGATGGCGGGTATCCTCGTCTCGAGAGAGTCAGGAAAGGTGGGCGCGGTGTATACCGCCAGTCCTGCTGCAGGGATCCTCGCTGCCTACCACTCGTTCCTGATGCGCCTCGGGGTCACCGCCCATGACTTCAAATGGTTCATGGAGGTCCACCCCATGACAGACGGAGTATACCCCCTGATGAAGTATGCCTCGTTCCGGCTTCACCAGGAGAAGGAAGATCGGCCCTGACCGGGTCAAACACTGCGGCTCACAGGTGCATTGACTGTTCCCACTCCCGCACCATCGCGATGAGCGCGGTGGGGCGTTCAGACGAGTATTCGACCTCCCCCCTGAACACCTTCCCCGAATTGCCGTCGAGGGTGATCCTTGCACCCTCCCTGAGTTCCTGGCCGCTGATCCGGCACCGCCGCCTCGCCTCGTCGATGACCAGGCTCTCGCACCCCACCACGCAGACCCGGCCCATCTGCCTTGCCACCACCGCGGCATGAGAGGTCCTGGCGCCCCTCGCGGTGAGGAGACCGATCGCTGCCCTTATCCCCGGGATATCGTCAGGAGAAGGGGTCTCCCTGATCAGTATCACGCTCCTCCCTTCCGATTCCATCGCTTCAGCGCTGGCGCCGGAGAACGCGATATCCCCTGCTGCAACCCCGCCCGACGCAGGAATCCCGACTGCGAGGGGGTGGTCCCTTGTCCTCACGCGTTCGACAGAGATCGCATCCAGGTCAACCTCGCGGAGCATCCAGATCACGTCCTGGGGTGAGATGATCCCTTCCTGGCAGAGGTCCACCGCGACCTTCAGCGCCGCGTAGGGGGAGCGTTTCCCGCTCCTGGTCTGCAGGAGGAAAAGCTCCCCGTTCTGGACCGTGAACTCGAGGTCCTGCATGTCCCTGTAATAGGTCTCGAGCTTTTTTCCGGTCTCCGAGAGTTCCAAAAAAGTCTCTGGCAGGGCCCGCTGGAACTCGTGCTGGGTGCTGATCGACTGGTCTCCCGAGACCACGTCCTCACCCTGTGCCCCGAACTTGAAGTCCACCAGCAGCTGGGCATTCCCCTGCCAGGGATTCCTGGTGAAGGCAACTCCCGCCCCCGAGCGCGAACCCAGGTTGCCGAAGACCATGGCCTGCACTGCGACCGCGGTTCCCCGTGCCTCCCGTATGAGGTTGAGTCGCCGATACGCCTCTGCCCGGGGACTTTCCCATGACTTGATCACTGCCTCGGTCGCCTGCTCGAGCTGCTGCAT
>DUGV01000204.1 GCA_013331225.1 Methanolinea sp. | reverse complement strand
GTCTCTCCCGGAGAGCTTCAGGTCCTGATAGGGCTGAACGGGAGCGGAAAGACCACCCTTCTCAAGATCCTCACAGGGCTTCTTACGCCAGACAAGGGACGGGTCAGGATTGACGGGAGGGACGTCACGTTGTTCCCTCCGGAGGAGCGTTATATCGGATACGTCCCACAGCATACGGCGCTCTTCAATCACCTCACGGTGAAGGAGAACATCCTCTATTCCCTCCGCCATAAGAGGGGATCTGAAGAGACGTTTCACCAGATGGTGGACCTTCTGGCACTGGACCCCTACCTTGAGAGGAAACCCCGCGAGCTCTCGGGGGGATACCGGAGCCGCGTTGCCCTTGCACGCGCCCTGACCTCCATGCCCAGGGCGATGCTCCTCGACGAGCCCATCACCGAGGTGGACCGGGCTAAGAAAGAGCATATCCTTCCCCTTTTCAGGCGAGTGCTGGTGAAAATGAATATCCCGGTCCTTTACATCACCCATGACCCATGGGAGGCGGAGCAGATCGGCACATCATTCTCCATCATGAAGGAAGGGAGTGTGACCCGGATCAATTCGCCTGCCGAGGCCTTTGCAATCGTAAGGGAGCAGGCGCTCTGTGATGAGGAATGAGTGAGAAGGCGTGTGGAAACCCTTGAATTTAATCAATTTTTTTTCTCTGATCTCCCGTGTATAGCATCTTATTCCAAGTACCGACGTTAATCCTGCGGCATTTAATTGCTCTCCTGCCTTTTCCCATAACCTGTTTCTTTACCCGGGATTTTTAACAGACCTCCCGCCGCATTTATCTTTCCAGGTTCATACTCATTCACCATGCACCCTACCCGCGCTACGTTCATGGAGATGACCAGGTACGAGCACCTCTCCCCTTCTGACCAGTACCAGGGCCTACCCGCCCCTCCACTGGAGAAGCCCTTCCCGCGGGACGGAAATTTCATCCCCCTTCCCGATCCTGACACGTTACAGGTTCCAATGCTCGATTTGCGGGATGCAATAGAGGAACGGAGGTCACTCCGTCACTATACCCGCGACCCCCTCTCGCTCGAGGAACTCTCCTACCTTCTCTGGTGCACCCAGGGCATCGTACAGGTGCAGGACCCCTATTACACGCTGAGGAACGTTCCCTCTGCCGGGGGACGCCACTCCTTTGAGACTTACCTCCTCTTGAACCGGGTGACAGGGGTGAAACCCGGACTTTACCGTTACCTCTCATTCTCCCATCGCCTTTTGGAGATGGACACGCGTTTGGGGATCGCCGACCGGGTGATGGCCGCATGCCTTGGCCAGGCGTTTGTCCGGGCCTCCGCGGTCACGTTCCTGTGGGCCTGCGTAGTGTACCGGATGGCATGGCGTTACGCGGAGCGTGCCTGGAGGCTGGTGCACATCGATGCCGGCCACGCAGGCCAGAACCTCTACCTTGCCGCCGGACAGGTGGGGTGCGGTGCCTGTGCAATCGGGGCGTTCGACGACCAGCAGGCGGCCGATGTGCTCGGGATTGATGGCGTGAATGAGTTCGTCATATACTGTGCAGCGATTGGAAAAAAAGGCGGATAATTGATGGTTCAGGCCATGCCTGCCACCAGGGACCGGACCATTTCCCCGACCGCAGCTCTCATCTCGCCGGGTCGGCCAAGCCGATCTCCCACCTCCCTTACGATTGCGGACCCGACGATGATTCCGTCTGCCCCGGCCCTGGAATAGGCCTGCACCTGGCCCGGCGAGCTGATCCCGAATCCGGGGACGACAGGGAGCGACGACATCTCCTTGATCTTCCTGATGCACCCGATCGTCGCAGGATCAACCTCCCCTCTCATCCCAGTGACGCCGAGTGCTGCCACAAGGTACAGGAAACCCCCTGCTTTTGCGGTGATCCCCTTCAACCGTTCCATCGAGGTGGTCTGGCTCACAAAAAGGATGGGGTCGACCCCTGCCTTCCTGGCTGCCCTGCAGAAGGAATCTGCCTCCTCGAGCGGCACGTCAGCGACCGCGACCCCGTCTCCGCCTGCACCCCCGGCATCACGGTAAAAGGCTCCGATCCCCCGCTGCACCACCGGGTTGGCATATGTAAGGACGACAAGCGGCGTCTCCGATTCAGCCCGGAAGTCCCTGATCAATGAGAAGAGGGAGTCGGTATTCATCCCTGCCGAGAGCGCCCGCTGGATGGCCTGCTGCATGACGGGTCCGTCCGCGACCGGGTCCGAGAACGGCATGACAACCTCGATGATGTCGGCACCGGCCCTGTCCACCTCCCTCATCATCGCGAGCGATTCCCCGTAATCAGGATCACCCGCCACGAGGCAGGCGACGAGCAAGGGACGCGTACGGGCGGAAAATGCACGCACGATGCGGGTGGTCACAGGCTATCTCCTCCGAGTGCCGCCACCTGAGCCACGTCCTTGTCGCCACGGCCGGAGAGGTTTACGACCAGGACGTCGTCCTTCTCCAGGTCCTGTGCGATTCTCCGTGCGAGCGAAACAGCGTGGGCGGATTCGAGCGCAGGGATGATACCCTCTGTCCGGGAGAGGTAGAGGAACGAGTCGAGTGCCTCGTCATCCGTCACCGCGCGATAAGTGACCCTCCCTTTATCCCTGAGGAAGCTGTGCTCCGGACCCACGCCTGGGTAATCGAGCCCGGCTGAGACGCTGTGCGACTCCAGGATCTGGCCGAATGCGTCCTGGATCAGGTAGGTGTAAGTCCCATGGAGCACTCCCGGCCTCCCGCGGCAGAGCGTAGCCCCATGCCGACCCTCCAGGCCCTCCCCTCCGGCCTCTGCACCAAAGAGAAGCGTTCCGTCATCGAGGAACGGGGTGAAGATCCCGATGGCATTGGACCCTCCTCCCACACAGGCGACGATCGCATCCGGAAGCCTCCCCTCCTTTTCGAGGACCTGAACCCGTGTCTCTCTCCCTATCACCGTCTGGAAGTCCCTGACAAGGGTGGGGAAGGGGTGAGGGCCCACTACCGACCCGATAAGGTAGTGGGTGTCGCGAACGTTCGCAACCCAGTCGCGAAGCGCCTCGTTGATGGCATCCTTGAGGGTTCTCGAGCCGGACTCTACCGGGAGCACGCTCGCGCCGAGCATCCTCATCCTGGCCACGTTGAGGGCCTGCCGGCCGATGTCCTCTTCTCCCATGTACACTTCCACCTTCATTCCAAGCGCCGCCCCCGCGATCGCCGTCGCGACACCGTGCTGGCCTGCACCGGTCTCTGCAATAATCCGTCTCTTCCCCATGCACTTTGCAAGAAGGGCCTGCCCGAGGGCGTTGTTCAACTTATGCGCCCCGGAGTGAAGGAGGTCTTCGCGCTTCAGGTAGACCCTGCACCCGAGATCCCGGGAGAGGTTCCGGCAGAAAGTGAGGGGAGTCTCCCTGCCTGCATATTCGTGCAGGTAATAGTGCATCTCCTGCTGGAAGGATGCTCCCGGCACGATGGTCCGGAACCCCTCCTCGAGCTCCTCGAGTGCCGCCATGAGTGTCTCCGGGACAAAACAACCCCCGTAATCCCCGAACCTTGTGGATTCAATCATAAACCGCTCCTTTCGCAATCCTCACGAATTCCCGTACTTTGCGTTCGTTCTTCACACCGGGCGCGTCCTCGACTCCCGTGGCCACGTCCACGCCATAGGGGCGGACCCGCCGGACTGCCAGCGCCACGTTCCCGGGGTTCAGACCCCCGGCAAGGATGACCGGGACCCTGCTCTCTCTCACCACGCGGGAAGCATACTCCTCGTCGTACACCATCCCCTTTCCCGCGCTCCCGTCAACAAGGACAGCGTCCGCATCGATCGGAAGGGCCCGTCCGCCGGCGACGACCCGGATGAGCCGGACAGGGAACGGGTGAGGCAGTGCGAGTGATGACGATATCTGTATTACGTCGGGATTCAGGTCAAGCATCGCCTCGATGTCCCCAAGAGATCTGGTATGCGACACGCACACCCTGGCAATGTAGGGGCCCGCCGCGCTAAAGATCTCCTCCGCCGTCTCGATGTCAACAGACCGCGGGGAGTCCGAGTACATCACCACCCCGATAGCGTCAGCCCCGGCCTGGTCTGCCATGACAGCGTCGCCGGGAGACGTGATCCCGCAGATCTTCACGCGGATACGAATCCCCCCAGCCTCTTTTTTGGGTCTTTTGCAGACATAACCGAGGATCCGATCAGAAACCCGTCCACAACCTTCCGAAGGCTCCTGACATCGTACGGCCAGACAAAACCGCTCTCCGAGACTACCCTGCACCCGGCGTCTCTGATCAGCGGGGCCAGGCGCCGCGTGGTGGAGAGATCGATGCTGAAATCAGCCAGGTTGCGGTTATTGATCCCGACAAGCCTTGCACCGGAATCGACTGCGTTTGCGACCTCTCCTGATGTGCGGACCTCCACAAGCGGCTCGAGGGAGTATCCGGCAGCCATATCCACGAACTCAGGGAGCCTGTCCCGGAGGACGGATGTGATGAGGAGGACCGCGTCCGCCCCAAGAGCTCTCGTCTCCGCGAGCTGTCTCTCATCAATGATGAAATCCTTCCTGAGGATCGGGACCTCGACATGCGGCCTGATCAGGGGGATCAGCCCCGGATGCCCGTGGAAGAAAGATGGCTCGGTGATAACCGAAAGGGCCGCGCACCCTGCCGAAACCATCATGCGGGCGAGCTCCACTGGATCGCCGCTTTCTCTGATGACCCCGCGGGAAGGCGATGCATACTTGATCTCAGATATGATAGCATTTCGTCCATTTCTCTCTCCCATGACCCCAACAAGGCTCATTTTTTGCTTGCCGCCAGTGACCCCAACTGGGTATTGTTCCGGGAGGCCGGCGACACGAACTCCCGTTGATGAGATGATCTCGTCCAGTATCATGACGCCCTCCCGGAGGCGGTCACGAGCGCCTCCAGTTTTCCAAGTGCGGCCCCGGTACGGATGGACTCTTTTGCGAGGGTGATCCCTTCCGCAAGGTCATCCGCCTTCCCTGCAAGGTAGATGGCAGCTCCCGCGTTCATCACCACCACGTCGCGACCTGGGCCCTCCCCGCCTTCCAGGATGCGCAGGACGACCGCCGCGTTCTCCGCAGGGGTGCCTCCCCGAAGGGCGTTCCCGGATGAGACGGGTATCCCGAACTCTCCGGGCGTGAACGTATACTCACGGATAGTCCCACCCGCAAGTTCGGCGACCTGCGTGGGGCCTGTCGTGGTGATCTCGTCAAGGCCCGAACCATGGACGACCATGGCCCTCTCGGCCCCCATGAGTTGGAGTGACTCTGCAAGAGTCCTTAAGAAGGCCGGGGAGTACACCCCCATCAATCTCGATTGTGCGCCTGCAGGGTTGAGGAGAGGTCCGAGCATGTTGAATACCGTGTGGAACCCGAGATCCTTCCTCACCCTCGCAGCATTCCTGAACGCCGGGTGGAATGCCGGCGCAAAGAGAAAACCGATACCCGTTTCCTCGACGATCCTGCATACGCGCTCAGGCTGGATGTCGATCTTCACCCCGAGGGCCTCCAGCACGTCCGCCGAACCGCATGAGCTGCTCACGCTCCTGTTCCCATGTTTCACGATTACCACGCCGGCACCGGCGGCGACGATTGCCGCAGCGGTGCTGATATTGAAGGTCCGGCACCCGTCACCTCCCGTCCCGCAGGTATCGACGAGGGTTCCTGCAACCCGTGGCCTTATCGTGACCGCGTAATGCTGGAGGACCCGTCCGAAGGTTGCAATCTCCTCCGCATTCTCGCCCCTTATTCGAAGGGCGGCAAGGAACGCCCCCATCTGCGCATCCGTGGCCCTACCGGACGCGATGTACTCCATCGCCTCGCGTGCTTCCGGGTCGGACAGCAGCCTGCCCTCGCTCAGCACCTGGAGGACTGTCTGCATCATGCACCTCCCCTGAACAGGAAGTTCTCCATGATCACCCTCCCTTCAGGGGTCATGATGCTCTCGGGATGGAACTGGAGGCCATATAAGGGATATTCGCGGTGCGTCACTCCCATCACGCACCGGTCCTCCTCTGAGAGCGCAACAGTCTCGAATTCCTCCGGGACCCTGTCCGCCGGTGCTGCAAGCGAGTGGTAACGCGTGGCGGTGAAGGGGTTCGGGAGGCCTGCAAAGAGTCCCTGACCGTCATGGACGATCCTGCTCGTCTTCCCGTGCACCGGCGCATCCATTCTCCTGATTGCCCCCCCGTGGCAGTGGATGATGGTCTGGTGTCCGAGGCACACGCCGAGGATGGGAACTCTTCCCTCAAACTCGCTTACCACCTCGGGGCATACCCCTGAGTCTTCGGGGGTTCCCGGCCCGGGCGAGAGGATGATGCGGTCAGGTGATTCTTTCCTGACCGCGGAAAGAGTCCGGTCGCAGGTGACGGGGACGGGGACTGCCCCGAGCATCCCCACCATCTGGTAGAGGTTGTAGGTGAAGCTGTCGAAGCAGTCGACGATTACCACCCTCATCTCCCCACCCCTGCCTGGCGTATCGCCTTTTCCATCGCCCCTGCCTTGTACCCGGTCTCCTCGAACTCACGTTCCGGGACAGAATCCGCCACAATCC
>DUGV01000187.1 GCA_013331225.1 Methanolinea sp. | reverse complement strand
GCGTCCTCCCTGTGAAATGCTGCACGGTCGGCTCCCACCGGGCAGACCTTGATACAGATCCCGCATGGTGAGATCGATCTGCGAAACAGCCCGGCACTGTACTCTGCACACGCCTTCTTGTCAGTGATACCCTCTGGATACCCTTCCCCTGACAAGGCCCGCGAGGGGCACATCTCGACACAGCGCATGCAATGGATGCAGAGATCCTCCTCCATGATCGGGTCAGGCGGCAGCTCAGCTGCTGTAAAAACAGAGCCAAACCGTATTCTCGGGCCATATCCAGGTGTAAGGATCATGTTATTCACCCCGAACGTGCCAAGCCCCGCGAGATATGCGGCATGGCGGTGCGAGAAGAATGCGACAGGTTTATTCAGCAACACCTCAAGGCTGCCGTAGCCGTCTCTCGGGACAAAGAGGGATGGATACCCCTCCTGGTTCAGCCATTCCGCCATCTGGTAGGTATGCTCGTCCAGGAGGCGGTTCAATGTCTGGTAGAGTTCGTGGTAGTAAATGGAGGGGGTTGTCTCGAGGACCGGCAGGTGCACGGGCAGGCCGATCACGATTACCGACCGGGCATCCGGGTATATGGATCGAGGATAGAACGATTCATGCATCCATGGGGAAAACGGCGGTTTCTCCCACCTGGATGCGTTCGCCACCCCCATCACCGGTATCCCGCGGCATTTGCACCATTCTCGAAGTGTCTGTGTGAGTTCGCTGTTCATAGAACACGCATAGGTGATCTGTTTGGCTCATTTAAAACAATTGGATATGGGCCCAATGGGGCTTCCAGTTCAATCCAATAATCGGAACAATGGGTTGTAATATCCTGGCGGATAATGTGAAAGGAGTAACATTTGAACTGCGAAACCGGTATATGGAATTATCCTCGGAAAAAAAATTGTCGAATGCAGAGAAAATAATTATCCGGGAGAGTCAGATATATCATCCCTCCCCCACTGGACCGAGGAATCCCTTCAGACACCGATCTCCAGATCAACGCCCCGGCTCATGCACCTGAATGCCTCTTCCTCGTTCCCGAGTTTCTTCAGTGTCAATCCCTTGTCAAACCATGCTTCTGCATCGCCAGGGTCCAGCTGCAGGGCCTGATCGAAGCATCGCACTGCCTCATCGCACCTGCCCATGGAATCGAGGCAGTTACCCTTTTCCCGCCATATCGCTGCGTAGCCGGGCATCTCCTTGAGGGCCCTGTCATAGTATTCCAGTGCATTGGTATAATTTCCCGTTGTTGCAGTCTCCATTCCCATCCTGGCATAATAGCCAGCTTTTTCCGCAATATGCAGAACTGTCCTGTTCATGGTGTAAAACCCCCTTTTTTCCGGGTCAGGGGGTGTCCAGAGTGCACCCCCCCCGACAGACAATCCTGGAATTCCCCTTATTGTATATTTTTGCCGATCAACTCTGCAGGTATGCAGTGCACAGCGCCTCTGCAACAATGTGCGAATTCATAAGTGCACGGCATTCCATAAAATGAGAATAGTGCGAGGTTTTGACCTCTGGGCAGGATGAGAGGGGATAAATTGGGTTCCCAGATACGAGGTGCGAAAATATTTACGTTGCAGGCCCGGGGAACAACAATGAATATTCCACGCCGGGGAAGAGATTTGAACTCTTGAGGTGCAGGGCACCAGTGGCTTTCAAGGCCACCGCCTTTCCGGACTAGACTACCCCGGCCCGAATAACAGTATTGGGGCTTGATTCTCAAAAATGTATCCGGCTACTTCAAAGAAATAATGGATGCGGGAGGGATTAGCGGAATCCACGCCTCAGGCCCAGCGCCAGCACCGCAAGCAGGGCGAGAAGGCCCGGCAGAGGAGCCTTCGGGGTTGGTGTGGCGGTTGCTGCAAACGCGGGGGGAACCTCCGTCGCGACACCCACCCTGTCCGCACCCTCGGCAAAGATGGTCACCTCGCCTTCGTCCGAGAACCGGTACGGGTACACCTTCAGGTAGATGGTCTCCCCTCCTGAATCAATGGTAAATTCTTCGGGATCGATCTGGCCCTTGTTGTTGATCTTCTGAATGGCACCCCGGGCATCGGTATACTCGACGACCCAGTCGATTCCCGCAGACGTGGAGATTTTCGCTTTTCCGGACCCCCCGGTGACTACGAAATAGGCTGGCCCGTCATTACTCGAATGGGCGGTGGCAGTGACGGCAACCATACGCGGTTCAGGCGTAGTGGGTATAGGTGTCGGCTCGAATTTTGGCGTGACTTCGAATGGATATGTACCGATGTAACCCTTCGTGTCGGTAAAGCTTGCCTCATATGTCCCGGGCTCATCTATCCTGATCTCCTTTGAGAATGAGCCGTCATACTGGGTCGCGATATACTCGGGGCCAAATACCACCTCGTTCTCCGGGCCGATCACCTGGACCTGGATTCCCGAATTTCTCATGTGGGGGATTATCCCACGCAATTCGAGGCTCCCGTCCATCTCCTGGGTGCGGGGGGATTTTATGGTCAGTTCGTCCGTACGATCGATGATCTGCACCACCCTGATCGTGGTCGAATCGCCGAGAAACGCATATCCCTGGACTCCCGGTACCTCGACTTTGTACTGGCCTTTCGAGAGTTCCTGGGTGTCAAACACCACGTTGAACTCTTTTGGGCCCTGGAGGGTCACCGTTTCCCTGGCAATTTCCTCTGTGGTATATTCCGAGCGGGAGAGTATCACGTCTACAGATATCCCCGCCGGCAGATTACTGGTCCCGTTGACCACCAACGGCATGCCCCTCTGCACATTCATCGGGGCGTAGATTGACAGCTCATACGCGGCAGACACTCCTGCAAGCAATAGCAGGAATACTGACATGAGAATTACCACCCGGAACTTTGCCCGGATAATCTGTCGGATACGTGTCATTCTATTGCACCTGGCCTCTTCTTTGCAGGGGAAAAACACCCCGATATATGCCCTGGAATGCCACATTGAACCATTCCATGCACATTTAGTACTGTAAATATACCGGTTCAGCATTGAATAGTCTTCTGGTCTTCCCACCCCGTTGTATCCTGAATTTTCGTGAGAACCGCAATAGAAAGACGAAATGAGCCTTTGGCACGCATCGCGCCTTAATACCTGGGAGAAAGGAACAACTCATGTGGGGAAACTGCCCCGGCATCATTCGTAAAAGAGAATTGCCGCCTTCGACGGAAACACGCGAAAGATCCTTTTCCAACCGGCGATTAGGAAACCGGCACTGGCTGGACCCTTCCAGAGCATCCTCCTTGCGTTGATACAGGGTCTTAAGAGCCAGGGGCTCTAATAATCAGCAAGTGTCCATGAATATACCCGTTGAACGCCCGCTTGCGGCATGGACCGGGAGCGACCGCATCCGGGACCAGGTGATGTCTGCCCTCACTATCATCCTCAAGACCGGTGGGTGCGCCTGGAACCGGTGCCGCATGTGCAGCTACCGCCATGAAAGATATGGAGAACTGGGACAAGGAGGTCTAGAAGAACGGCTGTTGTCCCAGGTATCCTGGATCAGGAACAATTTTTGCCTCGATGAGATTGAGGCAGTGAAGATCT
>DUGV01000032.1 GCA_013331225.1 Methanolinea sp. | reverse complement strand
CGCCCGAGACCACCATCTTCCCAAGGCCGGTCAGCGGGACCCATTCCTCTTTCTCATATGCCATATTACTCCAGCTCCTTCATGATGGCGTCCATTGTCTGTTCCACGTTCTGCACGAGGTCCCCTGCACGGTCCGGCGCATAGGCCGCGATGTGCGCACCTTTCACCCGGTCATCGTCGGGGAGAATCTCCTCGCCGTGCGGGACGTCGAGTCCTGCGGTCACCGCCCCTTTCAGTGCGGCGAATATGCGGGCTCCCCGCGTTGCACGGTGCAGGCCGATATCGAGGATTGCGGACTCATAATCGGCATTCAGGGCTTTCACCGCAAAGAGCGCCCCGGTGAGGTATGCGGCCGGGGTGCTTGAGGTCGACCCCGTGAATCCAAAACCGGAGAGCTCGCCCGAGTTGGCGGAGACCAGTGTACGGTCGCCGTCCATCTCTGCAGTGACCAGCTGGATGATGATATGCCTGTTCGTGCGGCGGACCACCATCCGGGGCCGGTCGGATACGACCAGTTTTGCCCTGGCGTAGTAGTTGGTCTTGCCCTCCTTCCTCCTGCGGAAGGGAACGAAGTAGCGCGGTCCTGTTGCCATGTTACTTCATCCTCCCGCTTATGAGCGCAAGGTGGGCCTTCAGGTGCGCGACGCTCCTGAACTGCCCCCCGGCGGCCTGCCGGTAGAGCGTGCGGTACAGGTGGGGATTGATCTCGCCGGTGTCGCGGAGATCCGCGAGAGTCTTGCGGATCGCGCGAATCTTCTTGATCCACTCGCGCTTCCTGGGGCTCCTGGCGCCAGCCGCCCCCTTGCGCCGCCCCGGGCCCTTGCAGTGCCCGTATGACCGCTTGGCCATCTTCTCCCTTGCTCTTCCCCTGCTGTTACCCCTGGGCTGGAGGGCCCGGATTGCATCCTCGTCGATGAGGGTGCGGAGGTCTTCGCGGGAGATCGCGTTCTGGATATCGGAGGTCCGCTCGGGGTCAAACCAGACCCGGTGGACCCCGCACTTCATGATCGATGCGGATACCCTCTTCTGGGTGGAGAGATCAGTCATTTTCTTCCACCTCCTCGTCGGCCTCGGGCTCCTCTTCCACGGGTGCCCCCTTCTTCTTGGAAAGGTCTTTCGGGTTGAGGACTTTCAGCCCTGCAGCCATGGCCTTTTCCTGGATGAAACCCCTCTTTTTTGCCCCGACCGCGGCTGCGATGCGAACCGCGTCAAGCGCGGGGTCGAGTCCCTCGATCTCGTCAGGTGTGTGGACCAGCACGTCGCGGTATCCGCTGGGGTGCAGTCCCCTGACGTCCGCCGGGCTCCCGTACCCGGGAGTGGGCATCGGCCCCTTTGCCTTCTTCTGGATCCGCTGCTTGTTGTGAAGCCCGCGGGGCCTCCTCCAGGTGTCGGCGAGCCGCTCCTTCTTTCCCTCCCCGTCTCTCCTGAAACGGGCGGATTTCTCTGCCCTGGCACGAATACGTCTGATTTTTTCTTCAGCCATGGTCTTCATCCCCTCTGTATCCGGTAAATGCCGTCCTGGAAGATGCGGGGATCGCGGTTCCGGATCCTTGTCGCGTCCTCGATGTTCGCAGAGGTGATGCCGAGCGTTTCGCGGTTGATCCCGGAGAGGACGATCTCGTCGTTGCCCACCTTCGCGGTGACTCCGTCCCTGATCAGGGCATACCGCGGCTTCTTCTCGCCAAGGAAGTTATTGATCTCGAGCCTGTTTCCCGAAAGCTTGAGCTGGATCGGAAAGTGGCTGTAGACCACTTTCATGCGGTACTCGAACCCCTCCGATACCCCCTTGCACATGTTTGCAACGTGCGCCTGGATGGTTCCCACCATGGCGACGACCCTTTTTCGGTCCGCGCCGGTGGAGATGACGACTTCATCTCCTTCGACCTTCATCGCGATCTGGGGGAACCGGAAGTTCCTCTCGAGCTGCCCCTTCTGGCCTTTCACCCTCACAAGGGGCCCGTCAATCTCTACCTTCACACCCTTTGGGATGCGCACTGTTCGTTCTGTTGCCATTGTATTCACGCACCCCCTCTAGTAGACATACCCCAGAAGCTCCCCGCCCACACCCTCGCGGCGGGCCTGTTCGTGGGTGATGACCCCCTTCGAGGTGGAGAGGAGGAGTATGCCAAAGTTCTTCCCCGGCAGGAACTGGGTCTCCCAGTACTCCAGGTCGGAGATCTTCACCGGGTAACGGGGGGAGATGGCGCCGCACCGGTTGATCCTCCCATTGAGGTGAACCATGAACTGGCCTCCCCGCCCGTCCTCGATGAACTCGAAGCCGTTGATGTACCCGGCCTCCTGCATGATGCGGAACATCGCGCCGAGCAGTTTGCTCGCCGGCTCGATGATGACCGCGGGCTTGCCTCCGTCTGCCGCGTTCTTGAGGGCGCACATGCCATCTGCGATTGTATTAAGTCTTGCCATAAGCCTGACGCTCCCTCTAGTTCATCTTTTTAAAGCCCATCTTCTGTGCCCACTCGCGGAAGCACTGGCGGCAGAACATGATGTTGTAGCGCCGCACCAGGGCCTGTTTCCGGCCGCACATCTTGCACTCGTTTGCACCGCGGCCGTATTTCTTGGTCTTTTCTCCGCCCATTTCAGAGCACCTCCACCTGGTGGCCTGACTTGAGGAATGCAATTGCATCCTCCTGGCCTACCTGCTGTTTCTGGGGAAGCTTGCGCTGCTCCGTCGCTCTCCGGGATATGCGGATTCCCCGGCGGGCAAGGACGACATTGATGTCCATGCCGTAGATGCCGATCTGGGGGTCGTAGCTCATCCCTGGGAAATCGGTGTGCTCCTCGACGCCGAACGAGAAGTTCCCGCGGCGATCGATCTGGCTCCCGCTGATCCGCCTGTCCACGATGCCGAGCGCCGTGTTGAGGAAGTTCGTCGCCTTTTCGCCGCGAAGGGTGACCCGGCAGCTGATAGGGGCGCCTTTCCGGATGCCGAACGTAGTGTTGGTCTGCTTGGCATTGCTGCGCACCGGCGTGCCTCCCGTGATGGTCTTCATCAGGTCCACGGCCTTTGTCAGCTTGTCACCGGCCTCGCCGACCCCCATGTGCACCACGACCTTCTCCACAAAGACATCGCGCATTGGGTTCATTCTTCAATCCCCCACTCGGTGAGGGCCGGCTGTTCGCGGCCCACCATGTAGATGTACTCGTCGATGGTCTCGAAGCGCACCTTGCTCTCGGGGTCTTCCAGGAGCACACGGTTCGGCACGCTCCCCGGCACCTTCTCTATCCCCACGATGCGGGCGACAATGCCCGAATGCTTTCCCCCGATGACCATGGCCATGTTGCCGACAGCGAACGGGAAGTGGTCGAGGATTGCGAACCGGTTCTCGGGTTCAAGGGAGATGACCACGGAGTCCCCGGGCTTGTAGGTGTTGTCTGCAAGCACGTTTGCGCCGAACCGCAGGTTGAGCTGCACCTTTCCACCCGGGACAATCGTCTTGTTCCGGATCTTTGCCAGGCGGCTCTTTGCCGACTCGGCATCGATCTCGATGGTCTTGTGCCGCCCCCTCTTGTCACGCAGGATGCGGTAATGCTTGTTGATCCTGGGGACAGAGATGATGTCGAAGATACCGATTCCCATCCTGGGGTTCCGGCATGGCTTGCCGTTGATGATGACATCCTTCTGGACCAGGATCTGCTTGACCTCCTTCATGTTGGAGGCAAAGCGCATGTGGTCGCGGAGCCACACCGCCACCGGCATGGCGTTGGCGTTGTGCGGTCCGGGGGAGGTCCTGGCGATGAACTTCTCCGTCTTTCTGGCAATGTGCCAGGACTTGGGGGCATTGAGCCTCTTTAGGTGGTCTGACATTATTCACTCTCCCCCAGGGACGCCGCTCTCCGCGGATCCTTCAGGTTCAGTTTGGTGATCTGCACGTTGGAAGGCGAGACGGGTCTTGGCATCTCCGTCCCGTCCGACTTGGGAATTGAGACACCCTGGACGACGATGCGGGACTTCCTTGTGTCCACTTCGTCCACAGGTCCTTCAGTTCCGGCCGACTCGCCCCTGAGCACCTTGACCGTGTCTCCCACCACCACGCGCACGCTGCGGGTGTTGTACTGCTTCCGGAGGTCCGGCGCAAGCGGTGCATTGAGGAAACGGCCCCTGGCGTGGGTTGGCGCGGTATACCTGGCCTTCCTCTGCTTTCTTGGTTGTGTACTCTCGATCCTCACCATGGCCAATCCCTCACACGATAATGGTGGCCATGGAGCCGATCTTCGGGAACCGCTCCGCCACTTCCCTGGCGACCGGGCCCTTGATCTCCGTCCCGCGCGGCTCGTTCTTCTCGTCCACCACGACGACGGCGTTGTCCTCAAAACCGACCCGCAGCCCGCTCGGTCTGCGCATCTCCTTCTTCTGCCGGATCACCACGGCCCGCACGAGTTTGCGGCGCATGTCGGGGGTGCCTTTTTTCGCACTCACGGTGGCGATATCGCCGAGCCCCATCTTGGGCTGCCGCCTGCGCACGCCGTGATACCCGAACACTGACACGATCTGGACTTCCCGGGCGCCGGTGTTGTCCGCACAGGTCATCCGGCTGCCGGTGGAGAGTGCTCTCGGGATGTTCGACTGCTTTGCCTTCATGATGGCTGCACCTCCACCACGACAAAGGTGGTGGTCTTTGAGAGCGGCCTGCACTCTGCGATGCGCACGGTATCACCGGTCCTCGCCTGAATGCAGGGGGGGTTGTGGGCATGGATCTTGCTGTTCCGCTTTTCGTAGCGGTTGTATTTGCCCACGTAGTGCAGGTATGCCCGCTCTACCACCACCGTTCCAATCATCCGGTCGCTCACGACTTTGCCGGTGATCACCTGGCCGCGCACCGGTAAAGTGCCGTGAAACGGACAATTTGCGTCGTCACATTCCCTCTCGGGCTGCCTGACGCTCAATCCGATGTTGTTTGCCATTATTTCCCTCTGGTCTTATGCAATGCGCTGATACGCCTCTCTGGTGCCATGACCAGCGCGGAGCCGTCTATCTCCACCAGGACGCCATCCGGAAGGGTGACGCGGAAGCGGGTCCTGTGTTTCTGGACCCTCTTCTTTCCGCGGTCACCATGGATGACCAGTGTATTCCTGGTCTCATCGATAATCCGCCCCGAGAGGCCGGTCAGCGCGGGGTTGCTCGCCTCCACCACGGTGACATCCAGGCCGATGAGCTCGTGCCTGAGGATGTTCCGGGGGGAGATCATCTTACCCGCGTCTCCTGCTGTTCGCTTCGGTCATCATCCGGGCGATGGTCCGGCGCAGTTCCCTGATCCGGCCGGGATTCTCAGTGGAACCCCCTGCGCTGACCTTCCCGTTGTGCTGGATCAGCTCTATCTTGAGCTTCTCCATCTGCTCCTGCAGCTCCACGTCCGAGAGCTGCCGCACTTCCTGTGCACGGAATATGGCCATCCTACTTCCTCCCCAGCAGTTTCTCCTCGTTGAAGTCATCGGGCCCTTCCGGGATCTCCTCGAGGACCTCCTCGCCGACAGATGTCACTGCAATCTCCTCGGCGACGCGGGGCTTCTCCCTCTTTGCGGTCACCTCGAAGTGATCGGGGATCTTCGCACCGGCGGGGATGATCTTGACCTGGACCCCGATGACGCCCAGTTTCTTGACCGCAACCGCGTAACCTTTCTCGACGATGGTGTTCGAGGGCTCTCCGCAGTGCTTGATGTAGCCATCGGAGAACTTCTGGACCCGGGCGCGGGCTCCGGTCAGTTTCCCGGCGATGACCACTTCGCACCCGAGCGCTCCTGCCTCCATCACGCGTCGGATGATGCTCTGGCCGGCCTTCCTGAAGTACCAGCCGCGTTCGAGGGCGTTTGCCAGCCTCTCTGCCATGATCTGGGCATTGAAACTGGGATTTTGAACCTGCTGCACCTCGATCTGGGGTGACTCAACCGCGAAATCGGTAGCAAGGTCCTGGGTGAGCTGCCTGACGACTTTTCCACCCTTTCCAATCACGATACCGGGTTTCTCCGCGAATATGGTGACCTGGGTCCCCAGGGGAGTGCGCTGCAGGTCCATGCCGCCGTACCCCGCCCGCTTCAGCTCCTTCTTTAAGTGCTTCTCCACGCGGGCCTTTCGTACGCCTTCAGCCACGAATTTTCTTTCTACTGCCATTACTGCACTTCCCTGACCACGATTTCGATGTTCACGGTCTCCCTGCGCTTGGGGGTCGCCCTGCCCATGGCCCTCGGGAACATGCCCCGGAAGCCGCGGCCGCGGTTGGCCGAGACATGCACGATCTCCAGTTTTTCAATGTCGAGGCCGATGTACTCGGCGTTCTTTACGACTGACTGCAGGAGCCGGATGTATGCATGGGACGCCTTTTTTGGATAGCGTCCTGCATCCCATCCTTCAAGGCCGCGCTTGTGGGCCACCTTCCGGTTGAACCTCCGGAAGGGGATGGCCTTCTTCTGGTCGATGACCTGCTCGAGGTAGGAGATGGCTTCTCCCGTGCGCTTGAACTTGATGAAGCTGGCTATCTCCATGGCATGCTTCGGGGAGATGGGAAGCTCGTTCGCCTTTCCCCGCGCCACGTTGTCGCCATCGACATCCTGTGAATAGAGTGTTCTTGCCATATCCATCACTTCAGCGGCACGTACTTGCTCGACCGGGTCGCTCCGATACCGGCGCTCCCATGGCTCACCTTCTTCCTTGTTGGGGCGAACTCGCCCAGGTAGTGGAAGAGGGATTCGGGCTGGATCTCCACTTTGACGAACTCCTTCCCGTTGTGGATCTCCACCGGCCTTCCCACCATCTCCGGCGTGATGATCATGTCACGCAGGTGAGTGCGGATCGCACCGTCGCCTTTCCGGAACTGTGTGAGGAGGTGCTCCTCGCCCCGGGTGAGGCCACGGTTCACCTTTCGGCGGGCGCGGGACGGCATCAGTGGTACCAGTTCGGACATTCCCATCGCACGCAGGTCGTCCAGCCGGAACCCCCGGTAGGTGAACTCCTCGCGCCGCCTCGGAAGTCTCTTCTGTGTCTTCTTTGCCATTGTCTTACCTCTCACTTCTTAGAAAGCCCCGTTTTCCTGGCAGCCATGTGCCCGACAGCGCGTCCTGGCGAGGTCCCGCGGGCGACCGTCTTCGGCCGCCCTGGGTGCTGGTGTCCTCCGCCCCCGAAGGGATGGTCGATCACGTTCATCGCCACTCCCCTCACGCGGGGCCAGTTGGACGCGGTGTTCCGCATCTTGTGGAACTTCTTCCCGGCCTTGACGAAGGGCTTCTCGCCCCTGCCTCCGCCGGCAACGATCCCGACCGTTGCCCGGCAGCGGTCGTTGAACCATTTGGTCTTGCCGCTCGGCATGGTCACGCCGACCCGGCCCTCGCTCTTGTCGACCACAACTGCCTGTACGCCCCCGGAACGGACGAACTTACCTCCGTCGTTTGGCTGCGCCTCGATGTTGCAGATAAACGTCCCTGTGGGGATTGCACCGAGCGGAAGGGTGTTCCCGTTCCGCACATCGGCTTCCGCACCCCATGCGACACTGTCGCCGACGCCCATGCCCTCGGTGATCAGCATGTAGACCTTGCTGCCGTTCTCGAGCCTCACCAGGGCGATCGGTGCGTGCCTTGCCGGGTCATGCTCGATATCCTCGACCTTCCCGTGCACCGTGATCTCGCCGCTGCTCACGTGCCGCAATGCGGCCTTGTACCGGTGGGAGGGAGCCCGGTAGGTCGGACCTCCTTTCCCCCGGCTCTGTGTGGTTATGCGATGTCCCATCTTCCCCACCTACATGATGCCAAGCCGGCTGAGAATCTCCTCGGCCGCTTTCTCGTTGGCGAAACTGATTACCGCCTTCTTCCTGCCATCCATGGCCATCATGGTGGACACATGGCTGACTTCCTGCGCAAAGGCCCGCTCGATCTCGCGCTTGATCTGGTTCTTGGTGGCGTTGCTCTCGACCACGAACTGAAGCTTGTTCTGGTTCTCGAGCATCATCATGGCCTTCTCTGTGACGAACGGGTAACGAAGTACCATATTACTGCCCTCCGAGTTTCATGAGCGCGCTCTCGGTCCACACCGTGAGCCGGCCGGCCTGCGTTCCCGGCGCAAGAAGCTCGCAGTTCAGCTGCTCCACCGTGGCGACGTCCACGCCGGCAAGGTTCCCTGCAGCCCTGAGAGGGGTATCCGCGGTCACGATCAGGAGGCTCTTCCGCTGCTTGTAGCGGCGGCCTCTCATCTTCCCGCGTCCGGCACGGACCTTCTTGCTGGCCTTTGCCCGCTCCACGTCCTGAAGCACCCCCACCGCTGCAAGGGCAGAGATGATCTCGCTCGTTTTGCCGAGCTCGCCGAACCGGTCCTCTATCACCAGGGGCACCTGGCAGGTGAACGCGTGTCCGCGGGCCCTGACCAGGTCCTCGCTGACAGTCGCGGCAAGGGCTGACCTGAATGCCTTCTGTTTCTCTTTCTTGTTGATGTGGCGGACCAGCACCTTCTGGACCACCGGCGGGTGAGCCTCCCGGCCACCCCTGGCCTGGGGGATTTTTGCAGCCCGTGAACCGCCTTTTATCCTCGGGAGCTGGGCTACGCCGCGTCCTGATCCCCAGCTCTGCGCTGATGAGAGAATGCCGGCATACGGGTAGGTCCCATGAGGCTGGCGCCGGGTGCTCTGCAGGGCGATGACCGCCTTTTTGATCAGGTCGGGGCGGAACTCTTCAGAGAATACCGGCGGAAGTTCGATCTCCCCGGCAACTGTTCCTTCGAGTGAGTATACCTGTGCTTTCATCGTAGTATCACCCCTGCTTGCTCTCCATGCTCACAAACTCGATCGCCGGCTGCCTGGCCACATGCTCTCCCTGTCTCATGGCGGGGCGGATGCGTACAAGGCGCTTGACAGGGCCGGGAATGGATCCCTTGATCAGCACGTAGGGGTTCTTCAGCATGCCGTAATGCAAAAAGCCGCCTGCCGGGCTGATCTCGGCACCGTTCTCTCCGATCTTGAGGATGCGCTTGTTGAACTCGGTCCTTTGCTGGTACCCCATCTGTCCCATCTGGGGTACCTGCCAGCGCACGTGGTGAGGGTTCCATGGCCCCAGGTTACCCACATGGCGCTTCTTTCCTCCCCTCGAATGCTTTCGCTTCCGAAGCTTGATTCCCCAGCGCTTGACAGGGCCCTGTGTCCCTTTCCCGGTGGTTACGGCTG
>DUGV01000130.1 GCA_013331225.1 Methanolinea sp. | reverse complement strand
TCATCCGGACATGGAACTCCTGGGCGGCCGGCTCCACCACCCATCCCGGCGAGTCCACCACCAGGAACGGTGCACCCTCCTCCCTTGCCCGCTCTTTGAGCCGAAGCGCCCCGACAAGCTCCTGGACCATGTGGCCGCTCGGGGTCACTGCCCCCACGAACCGGAAAAAGGTGGCCCGGGGGGAATCGAGGGCCCCGCGGTAGAGGGCAAGGCCGACAGTCGCCGGGGGGCCGAGGGTGGACTGCCCGATGTCGCAGTCGAGGAAACCCGAAAGGGCCGTGGCGGCAAGCTGTGCGGTCAGCCAGCGGCAGAACGTGGTCTTCCCCCGGTCCGCAGCACCAACTACGTATACTGTCCCCGATCCCCGATCCCTGAGCGTGCGGAGCACCGCCTCCCATTCGCCCGGGACCACTGTATCAGACGCCACTACACTCTCCCTCTTGGTGCTCTTTCCTCATAAATGATCAGACTCGCTCCCTGAAGGAACACCCTCACGGGACTTTGTCATGCAGAGGATGTTCTTTCCCGCCGCGTATTCGTACGTCACCATATCCATCAGGCTCCGGATGAGGTGCACCCCGAGTCCCCCGATGGGGCGCTCCTCCACCCCCCCCGTGAGATCCGGGGCTTTGACCGCGAGGGGGTCGAACGGGTGACCGCTGTCGGTGATGCACACCCTCGCACATGTGGAAGACACCGTGCACTCCACGGTCATCTCGCCTTCGCCGGGTGCATACGCGTACCGGATCACGTTGGTGCAGGCCTCGTCCACCGCAAGGTCCATCTCAAAGACGGTCTTCTCGGGAAAGCCCTGCTCCCTCATGAAGCCTGTGACCATGCCAGTGAGCGCCTCGAGGTGCTCGAGTGTCGCAGGAACAGTGAGGCTCCGGGTCTCTGTTCCGGTCACGATCCCACCTTCAGCACAAGGAGAGTCATATCGTCGTACTGCGGCGCAGTGCGGGTGTGTGCAGCCACCGCGGCCTGGATGGCGGCCAGCGCCTGGCTGGCGGTGCGGGCCCGCTCGCTCTTCGCCAGTTCAGCCAGCCGGTCGTCCCCGAACTGCTGCTGTGACGGATCTTCTGCCTCCGTGACTCCGTCAGTATAGAGGACCAGCATGTCCCCGGGGCACAGCGCAACTTTCTGCTCTTCGTAAGTCGCACCGCTGTCTGCCCCAAGCGCGATCCCGTTCATTGTAAGCTCGACGAGCGACCCGTCTGCTCTTGCGAGCAGCGGGGGGTTGTGCCCNNGGGTCCAGGATGCAGAAGAAGAGCGTCACGAACATGCCCGACCCTGCCTCGCGGCAGATGAGGGCATTCGCATCGCTCACCGCGTCGCGTGGCCGCTGGTGCCAGGCGGCGCTTGCACGCATCACTGTGGAGGAGAGGGCCATGAAGAGCGCGGCGGGAACTCCCTTGTCGGAGACATCGGCGATCACCAGGCCCACTCTCCCCCCCGGCGAGGCGATCACGTCGTAGAAGTCCCCACCCACCTCCCGTGCGGGCCGGCTCTCGGCGGCAAGGGTATATCCGGGGAGGGCGGGGAGAGAGGGCGGGAGAAAGCTCTCCTGGATCTCGCGGGCGATCTGGAGCTCAGCGTTCTTTCGCTGCAGCTCTGCCTGGAAGCGGTCCCGCTCCCTGCAGGTCCTCCTCTCGTTCTCCAGGTTGACCGTGATGAACGCAAAGATGAACATGCCTGCCGCGTTGGCGGCGATCATCGGGAACGCCACATCGGAGACGAGCTCGACCGCCTGGGAGAGGGGCCGGCTTATCAGCAGCACGAGCCCCATGTGCATCCCCTCGATGAGGACAGCCCCCGAGACCGCGAGAAGCGTCCCGGGAAACCGCCGCCGGTTGGCAAGGTTGATCAGCCCTGCAAGGAGACCGGCAAGCACAGTCGCAAGCGAGCAGGCGACCATCGTGAACCCGCCCATGGTCATACGGTATCCTGCCCCGATCAAACCCGCGCCGAGCCCCACGACCGGGCCCCCGACAAACCCGGCCACCATGGGGCCGAGGTCGCGGATGTTGAGGGGTGCCCCGAGGATCACGATCCCGCTCTCGGAGCCGTAAATGGAGATGATCCCAAAAACCAGGATGAGGATGGCCTGGTTCTTCCAGGAGAATGTCCCCTCCAGCACCTCTGAATAGAACCGGGTCCGTGTCACCAGGTAGGCAAAGACCACCACTACGCACATCATCTGGAAGAGGACGATGAACGCCGTGACCAGTTCGGAGACCATGGTATCAGCGGACAGGGGTGCGAATTACAGGTGCGGAGGTCACGTGGCAGGACCTGCCCCAAGGGCCTCGTCAAGGCTGCCGTGAATGGCAAAGAGGCGGTTGAACCCGGCGATATCAAAGACCTTCCGGATCTCGGGGCCGAGTGCGGAAAGCTTCATGGTTCCCCCGCACTGTTTCAGCCTCTTCAGACCTGCAAGCAGCACTCGCAGGCCGGCGCTGCTGATGTACTCGAGGCCCGAGAGATCGACTACCAGATGGTGTTCTCCCGCGTCGATCAGGCGGTTGATGTGCGCCTCCGCCTCCGGTGATGTGGTGGCATCCATCCTCCCTTTCAGGAACAAAACGGGAACAACACCCCGGCGCTCTTCGACAACCTGCAGAATCGTGCTCATTGATGGATCTCTCTTTATCTCATCCCATATGAGGGTAGCGAGAACTGCGTTCTGCCATGAGAGGCAGCACTGTTTCTCCTGGAAACCAGGGGTTTCCCGGGTCTAAAATACCTTCAAATAATCGTTTTTAATCGCTTTTGAATTCGAATAGAGGCTCATTTGGCATAAGGAAAAATATCCACGATCAACTATCTCAGGAATTCGATGTTGCTGGGAATGACCTGAAAACTGGTTCGGCGGATGAACCTTCTGGGAAAAATCCATCCCTCTTTACATATAGCATCATATGGTTTATTGGTTTTTCGGTGCTATACCTGGCTGCAGGAAAACAGCGCCCTGAAACCGGATTATTGTAAAAAACGGAAAAATTACCGCAGAAAAAGGAACGGCAGGATCGATTACGCCGAGAAGGGGTCCGGGAAGCGACAGTGCTCCGAAGACCTGCCAGGCACTTTGCCCCCAGATAAGAAGAGTCGCCTTTTCCCACAAGATATGGCGCCTTGTGCGAATGGAAATACCCTATCCCTGCTCGTTCACCTGCCGGGGCTTCTGTCCCCGCTTCTCTTCGTCATCCTTTCGCCCGGAGAGGGGGAAGAACTCCTGGTAGACCCTCTTTCGCTCCTCCAGGTCAGTGTGCAGGTAGATCTCGGTGGTCTTGATGGAAGTGTGTCCCAGGTTCTCCTGGACAACCCGCAGGTTCTTTGACCTGCGGTAGAGCTCGCTTGCATAGCTGTGCCGGATCTTGTGGGGAGTGATGCCGTCAGGCGCATACTTCCTGAAGATGTGCTGGACAGCACGCGGAGAGATATGGTGGCCCTGCTGGCCGACGAAGAGAGGCCCCTCGATCCTCTTTTCGATGAACGCATCCATCTCGCCAAGCGTATCAGGGTCCACGAACACGATCCTTATCTTGCCACCTTTCCCACGCACCCTGATGGTCCCGTCCTCGAAGTCGATGTCCTCGATGTTCATATCGCAGAGTTCTGAGACCCGGACACCGGTCGCGTAGATGACCCGCACGATCAGCCGGTCCCTCTGGTCCTCGACGGAGTCAATCAGACGGAGCACCTGGCTGTGCTTCAGGTACCGGAGCTCCTGGTCCTTGATCTTGGGCCGCTCGACCGCGACCATCGGGTTGGCCGAGACCGCTCCCTGGGAGTAGAGGAACCGGTAAAAGGAACTTAAGGTGGAGATTATCCGGTGGAGGGTCTTTGGCTTGTAGGTCCGCATCGAGGTCATGAATGAGAGGTAGTCTTCAAGGAGCACGGGCTCGACGTCGACGCTGGTCTCAAGCCTGGCCTTCGAGAAGTCCTCCCAGTAGACCATCAGCTTCTGGGGATCGATGTTTCTCCGGAGCCACACGTAGTAGGCAAAGTGCTTCACCACCTGCTCGTAGCTCTGGATGGTCCGGGGGGAGTAATTGCGCATTCGCAGGTAGTGGCGGTAGCGGTTGAGCCATTCCGAGAAAAATCCCCCCTGCATGCTCTATTCTTTTTTTCCTCGAATTATAAACTTTTTGCGCAGAATCTCCATTTCGCGACAAAACCAGATGTCCGCCCCTGGCGGACCATGGGGAGCTCCCATGCGGGTGCAGCCATTTTGGATCATCCTCTTTGGAGAAGGGGTTGAACGCGCCGGATCTTGGTCCCGGACAGGATTTTTAAAAAACTAAAAATTCCGGAACTTCAATTTACATGAGATTGGCGTATGTATCGATTATACTATTCGTCCTCTTTTTTTTGGCGAATGTGCGAACCTTGTGCTTCTGTGACGCGTATACGAGATCTTCCAGGTTCATGCCCGGGTCATGTGACCGATGAAGGAAATGTTCATTCCTCAATTGCAAGGGACTATTTCGAGGGGCCCGGGTATCGGACCCTCTCCTCACAGGCAGGGTGATTACCCCATGAGTCCATGAATTCCCCTGCTTTTAAAATGACGGCATCCGTCGGACAGCGATGCATTGGGACAAGTAATTAAAAAACGGATTATCCCTCCTTTACCTTAAAAGAGCACAAACTTTCATTGGGAGCCCGAGGCACTGCTCAAGTCTCTCGCACGATTTTATTCCCGCTCAATGATATTCTCTCTTTTGCATTTTCCCACCTCTCATACTATAAAAGACGGCGAATGGCTAAATGGACTGAAGGGAAGTCCGTTTCGGGAAGATAGCCGGAGACGGCGGTGTTGACACTCTCCTGCCGATGTTTATACTCATGGAGAATCGCAGGGAGGCAAAGCGTAAGTCCCGAAGTACAGTTGGATGATTCACATGCGCTGGTTCACCAGATACGCAAAATGGTCGTGATTTTGGAGATGAAACGGAGAATGCGAAGAGATTCGCGGTTCCAACCTCCCTTTCCACTTCCATTTCGGCAGGTAGCCGGTGGAATCGCTCACAGGATCAGCGCAATATACAGTGGGGAGAGACTGAATCGGGCGAATTACCTTCAGACCTGTCCAGTCACTGAACCGCCGCCCTCTTGCGTGACTTGTTTTATAGTTCGTCGTTATCTGGTGACGACAGGATTGGCGAACTGAATACATTTGTGGGGGCTGTCCGCCCCCACACCCCAAATGCGATGCACCCCGCCGCCCTTGAACATACCGCGGGGCTTCCGCCCTCGACCCG
>DUGV01000230.1 GCA_013331225.1 Methanolinea sp. | reverse complement strand
GCGTATTCTGGCTTTTTGCATGGATGCTCACCAAAAATTCAGGTGATCGGGGGTTCACCGCATCTGCTTCGGGGTAATGGCAATGCACATTCCCGCTGCAATAGTCGATCCCATATCCCTGATTGCAAACCTTCCCAGCTGGGGAAGCTCTTTTACGTTCTCGATGACCATGGGCTTTGACGGCTTCACCTGGACGATTGCCGCATCCCCGGTCTTGATGAACGTCGGGTTCTCTTCCTTGGTCTGACCTGTCCTCGGGTCGAGTTTCTTCTTCAGCTCGATGAAGGTGCAGGCAGTCTGGGTCGTGTGGCAGTGAAACACAGGGGTGTATCCCACGGTGATGGCGCTGGGGTGCTGGAGCACCACGATCTGGGCGGTGAAATCCTCTGCGACGGTCGGGGGAGCCTCGACAGGGCCGCAGACGTCACCGCGGCGGAGGTCGCCCTTGGCGATGCCGCGCACGTTGAAGCCTACGTTATCGCCGGGCAGGGCCTGCGGGATCTCCTCGTGGTGCATCTCGATTGACTTGATCTCGCCCTCCTTGTTGGCCGGCATGAAGGAGACTTTCATCCCCTTCTTCATGACCCCTGTCTCGACGCGGCCTACCGGGACGGTGCCGATGCCGCTGATGCTGTATACGTCCTGGATGGGCAGGCGAAGGGGCTTGTCCACCGGTTTCTCGGGTTCCTTCAGCGTATCGAGTGCCTCAAGGAGAGTCGGGCCGGTATACCACGGGGTGTCGGCGCTCTTCTTGGAGATGTTTGCGCCTGCGAGGGAGCTGATGGGGATGAAGAGAGTCTCGGAAGGCTTGTAGCCGACCATCTGCATCAGCGCGGAGAGGTCTTTCTTCACCTCTTCGAAGCGCTTCTGGTCATACTTCGCGGCGTCCATCTTGTTGACCGCGATGATAAGCTGACCGATACCGAGCGTCCTTGCCAGGAATACGTGCTCCTTGGTCTGCTCCATGACCCCGTCGGGTGCTGCTACGACCAGGATGGCGGCATCGGCCTGCGAAGCGCCGGTGATCATGTTCTTCACAAAGTCCCTGTGTCCGGGGCAGTCTACGACAGTGAAGTAGAACTTGGGAGTGTCAAAACGCTTGTGGGCGATATCGATGGTGATACCCCTCTCACGCTCTTCCTTCAGGTTGTCCATGACCCATGCGAACTCGAATGTGGCCTTGCCCTTGGCTTCGGCCTCCTTGCGGTATCCCTCGATGATGTGCGCGGGGACGGTCCCGGTCTCGAACATAAGCCTTCCGACCGTGGTGGACTTCCCATGGTCGATGTGTCCGATGACCGCCAGATTCATGTGAGGCTTTTCAGCTGCCATGTCATTCCTCCGATAAAAATGAGCCTGTCAGAGTTCAGCCCATTTATACGAGTATAAAATATTGCAAAGGGATCCATATTAATCGTTTCGATTGACCGGATTCTGGGCGATTTCGCCGGAAACCGGGGTATTATCGACAGAATCATATCGGTGACGGTATAAAATGCATTCCGGAAGCATGAAGACCCTGCCAATAACCAAGGATGCGAGCGGCAACCGCGCCACGGTCGAATGTGCCACAGGGGAGGTATCCGTCCACAAATTCTGCGCATTCTGCGAGCACTGCAAGGGTATAAAGGTCGGCCCACGTGTCTATCCTGCCCCCCAGGAGCAGGTGCAAAAGGAGATGAAGAGGGGTTCTGCATCTGACGAGGCGCTGATGGTCGCCGCCCTCCAGTTCAACCAGCTTGTCAGGGACGGCACGGCGATCGAGTGCGCGGACGATCAGAGCCAGGGATTCAGGCCGCGTTACCGGCTCTGATCTGGATCTTGCGCCTCGAATATCGATGAGGCGGGGATCTGGCTCCTGATCTCTTCCCGGAACTTCTCGAACTGGATCTCATCGAGCTGCTCTGAGAGGAGCCTCCCGCTCCATGCGCGGCGGTATACCCATTGCACCACCTTCTCGACGACGTCGGCAGCCGCACCGGGTGAATTTACCGTGATAAGTTCCCTTCCCACCCGTGGGTGTCTCCCTCTCCTTCCGCCCACAGAGATGAGGTAGTGTTCCCCGGACGACTTGAGGAGGTGGAAGGGACAGGAACGGATGCACGTCCCGCACTGCACGCACTTCGAAGGGTCAAGGACTGATATCCCTTTCTTGATTGAGATTGCCTCTTCCTTGCAGTATTCCACGCATGTCCCGCACCCGGTGCAGACGCCCGGTGTCCGTATGGGCATGATCCGGCCGGTGATCCCGACCTCGTTCAGCATGGGGCTCGTGCAGGCATTCGGGCAGGCCGAGATTGCGATGCGGACTTTGACCGGCATCTCCCTTCCAAAGAGGCGGCGGTCGATCTCCACGGCGAGGGAGATCGAGTCGATATTTGCAAATACGCACCGATCAATGCCGGGGCATGCGGTGATGTTCACCACCTCGTCCCTCTCTGAGCCAATCGGTGTCCCGTTCTCACCGAGGGCTCGGGAGATCTCCTCGAGCCGCCCGGGGTCGACTCTTGGGATCTCAACGGTCTGCCGGGTAGTGAGGTGGAGATGGGGGGCCTGGCAGGAATCCGCAATATCTGCGATTCCCCGCAGCATCGCCGGGGTCACGACCCCTGCGGGGATCCTGGTGCGGATGGTGCAGAATTCCGGGTCCCTCTCTGTGATCACCCCTCCCCGCATGTGAACGATATTCTCCCTGCGCATGGTAGTACACTGCGCCCTGCATGGGAAAAAGATGCGCGTCCTGGCTATAGCAGGCAGAGGGAGACCAGGACCGCCGCCCTCGTAATCTCGTTGCTTGCGCCTGTCACATCCCCGTTCACACCTCCAAAGAGTTTCCGGGAAACAAGGAGAAGGGCCGTGGGGCAGGCAATCATCATGACGGACGCGAGCCCGAGGGACGCCGGCGCGATGGGGAGAAGCACGAGCGGGATGCAGAGGATTGCTGCGAGAACCGGAAAATATGGCTTTGAATGGGATTGTATTGACGAGTGGATCCCCTCCCTGAAGGGTCTGCCGAACGTCGAGAGGAATGCCATTGAAAACTTCCCTCCCACCTCGGCGACGATGAGTGCACAGGGCAGGCACGGAGCGGCCGCAAGCGATCCGAACGAGAGCAGGGTGACCGCAATCGCCATCGCAACCCCTCCTGTTCCAATCTGGCGGTCGGTGAGAGCACCCACCCGCTTCTCCCTGCCCCCGTGGGCCATCAGTCCGTCACCAAAGTCCATCAGACCGTCGAGGTGGTTGCACCCGCTCAGGAAGAAGAGGAGCGCGATGGCGAGGGCACCTGCGACCATGGGTTCGCCAATGAAGAAGACTGCGGCTGCAGCAATCCCTCCCACCACGTAGCCTGCCAGGGGATATATCCACGAGCGTTCCGCAAACGCGGAGAAGTCGCGGGTTCTGCCGAGCGGGAGGACCGTGGTGAACTGGAGCAGGGAGACGAGGGCGGTTAGTGGCATTCGCTGTAGAACCTTGAGGTGCAGCCGGCGATGAGCCCGGCGACGGCATCGTCGAGGAAGGGGCCGAGTGCCCCGAGTATGCCGGGCTTCTTCTGGTCGTAACGGGTGAACTCGAAGCGTGCGTAGGTGCCACCGATGCACTCGGCGATCGCCATTCCGATGATCTCGTCTGAGAGGAGGAAGACCGGGTCGTCCTTGATCTCGGAGTTGACCCGTTTCCAGTAGAGCTCGTCCTCGAGCAGGACCGCACCAAGGAGGAGCGATGCAATGTTCGGGTCGTCCATGTACTTATGGATCATCTTCCTGATGAGGTCCCGTGCCTCCCCTGCCGAAACGCCGTGCGGGACGTAGAGCTCCATCGCCGCATCGACTATCTCATCCATCCCGGCCCCTTTCTGGCGCAACCGTTCACCAATCTCAAACATGACAGGTATCCTTCCTCTCACACTGGTCTCTTCTGCGGGGTTATCAGGGTTGCCACTCGCCACGGGGCGCTAGGTTGATGGACATGCGGCCCCGATTGTTGAAGAAGAGTGTGTCCATGGCATTCCTCTCAAAAGATCCAGGCATTGCTGCAGAAAATCCCCTGTTCTGCAGCATCCTCGCGAACACGATGCTTTCCGTGGTCCCCGGCATCTCCGGGGCCGGCCCGACCCCGGAGAAGACGCTGCTCACCCCGGTACTCGATGCGGAACTGATCGCCAAGGGGGCAATTACCAGCGTGCCGGCAAGGCCCGATACGCCTACGGGCTGTCCCACTCCTGCATCCATCACCCGCTCCATCATGGAGCTCTGCGGGACACGCGCCCTGTTTATCAATGCGGGGCTCTCCCACCTTCCTACAGTCCCATGCATGGACGTCTATGGGGAGGCAGGAAACGACCCGCGGTTCATGGACGCGGTTCCGCGTGCAGAGGCTCTGTTCCAGTCCGGCGAGTCGCTCGGGGAGTTCCTCTCCCGGATGTGCGACCTCCTTATTGTGGGGGAGTGTGTTCCGGGTGGGACGACCACCGCGCTCTGCGTGCTTCGTGCCCTCGGGTATCCTGCAAGGGTCAGCTCAAGTTTCATCGAGAACCCTGTGAAGATGAAAGAGGAGGTATGGAACGCGGTTGCCGGCCGGATCAGGGCTGAGGGCGTGGAATCTCCCATGGACATTCTCAGGTGCT
>DUGV01000016.1 GCA_013331225.1 Methanolinea sp. | reverse complement strand
GATTGGGGGCAAACCTCATCACGACTCCATTCTCGGCCTTCTCAAGGGTGGGCAGCGCCTTCGCATGCTCGCGGGGGCGCGACATCTCCTCCACGAGTTCCGGCGCAAGAGAACAAAGGCGATCAGCCCGTTCCGCAGGGGTGAGCGCGGTGACCTCGTCGATGACCTCCTTTATAAGTGTCGTCGCCTCCCTGGCCCGGGGTTTCAGTTCAGGGTACTTCCCCATCACCATCCCGATCACAGTCCCAGCTTTCGGGATGCTCTGGTGCTTCACTGCGTTCTGCAGTGCGAAGAGGAGGAGCGCTCTCCTCAACGGGTCCTCCATCTCAATAGCTCCGGCTGATGAAGTGGTCACCCATATGGATGAGAAGGTCGCGCTCCTCGCTCTCTGGGAGGATGGATATGCGCTTTTGGCCGGTCTTCACCAGGTTCCGGGCGGTATCCTGCACCTCCGAGATCACACCTATCCCGCGGAGACGCGTGATAATCTCCTGGATCTCGGCCTGCGAGAGCCTTCTTTGGAATTGACTGAGATCGAACCCCTTCTCCAGCGCCTTGATATGGATCAGGGTCTTTTTCCCCTCCCGGATGTCAGATGCCTGGTCCTTCCCGCTTACCTCCGGGGACGCGAGAAGGTCGATGAGGTCGTCCTGGATCTGGAATGCCATCCCGATACCCTGCCCAAAGTGGTAGAGGGCATCGGTGAAATTCGGGTTTCCCCCGGCAAGGATACTTCCGATGCCGGCTGCAGCCGCGTACAGCGCACCAGTCTTCTTCTCCACCATCTTCATGTATTCACCCTCGCTCACATCGTCCCGCTTCTCGAAGGCCATGTCCATGTGCTGGCCCTCGCAGATCTCCACGCAGGTCCGGGCAAGCATCGAGGTGGCCCTGACCTTTGCATTGTCGGCAGCGTCTGCAAGGCTGATAAATTCAAATGCGCTCGCAAAGAGCACGTCTCCCGCAAGAATAGCGGTGGGCTCGTCCCACTGTGTGTGCACGGTGGGAACNNTGATATCGTCATGGATGAGGGTGAAACTGTGGGTGAGCTCGAGCGCGAGTGCCGCGGGGACCACGTCCACAGAGCTCCCCCTGTTCACCGCATCTGCGGAGAGCAACAGCAATGCCGGGCGGAGCCTCTTGCCTCCCGCAAGAAGCAGGTGCGCGCTTGCCCTGCCCAGGTCATCGCATGACGATCCGAAATACCGGTGAATAAGGGAGTCGACCTGATTGGCGGTCTGCTCCAGGTAACTATTCAGCTCCATCTCCTCTTCGTCCTCCTTGCCTTATGTCATCTTCACCCGCTGGCCGTTTGACAGGATATGCACATCGTTGTGAAGCGTATACCCGATCGCCTCGGTGAACTCCGCGTATCCTGATGTCATCCGGATGTGCCCGTGGGCCGGGATGATATGCTGGGGGTTCAGGAGGTGGATAAATTCGTAGTGATCCTCCCGGTATGCATGTCCTGTCACGTGAAGGTCCGGGAAGATGCGTGCTCCTGCCATGTTCAGGTGTGCCTCGACCATGTATCGCTGCCCGACATTCATCGGGTTTGGGATCACCTTGGCGCTGAAGATCACCTTGTCGCCCTTCTCCACCTTGTAGGGAGTGTCTCCAAGCGCGATCCTTGTCAGGATAGACCCGGGCTCACCCTGGTGGCCGGTGATGATGGGGACAAACTTCTCCTTCCCCGCCTTCATCATCCTCCGCAGTGTGCGGTCAACTGTCCTCCTGTTCCCGAACATGCTCATGGTATCAGGGTAGCTGACAAGCTTCATCTGCTCGGCGGTGGACGAGTATTTCTCCATGGACCTGCCGAGGAGGACCGGTTTTCGTCCGATCTCGTGGGCGCACTCTGCGATTGTCTTCACCCTTGCAATGTGCGAGGAGAACGTGGAGACTATGATTGCAGACTTGTCGTCTTCGTAACTCGTGATTGTGTCCCTGACAAGATCCCTTGCGATGCGCTCGCTCGGGGCACGACCCCTGTTGTCGATATAGGTCGCCTCCACGATAAGGGCGAGCACTCCCTCCTTCCCGATCTGCCGCAGGCGGGCAAAGTCGGGGGGCTCACCAATAACCGGTGTCCTGTCGAGCTTGTAATCACAGGCATACACAATGGCACCTTTCGGCGTGTGAAGCACCGCGGTCACCGTATCGATGATGCTGTGCTGCATGCGTACGAATTCAAGCGTCAATTGCTGGGACAGGGTGTATCTCTGGCCGGCTCTCAGGGCAAACAACTTGTTGTTCACCCCGAACTTCTGCTCTCCGGCAATCTGCTGCCGTATCAGTTCAGTGGTGTAGGGGGTGCTGATGATCGGTGCATTGTAGCGGTGGGCAAGCTTCGGGATGGCCCCGATATGGTCAAGGTGCCCGTGAGAACAGACAATCGCCTTGACACTTCCCTCCACCGTGTTCATCATGGTGTCGTCCGGGATTGCCTTCATCTGGATAAGGTCCAGGGAGTGCATGTTCTCGACTTCCGCCTCCTCGTGGATCATCACCTGGTCCAGACGGAGCCCCATGTCAAAAATAACAATGTCCTTTCCACAGCGGACGGCGGTCATATTTCTCCCGACCTCGTCGTACCCGCCCACCGCGATTATTTCAATATCCATTATTTTCCTCCTTGTATGTGTTCCAGCATCTGCCGGGTCTTCCCGGTTATATACGCCCGGGCGCGTTTCTGGTCCGCGATTTTTGCAGACCCTGAGAGAAACATTGCTGTGCTCAGTTCCCTGTGAAGTGTCTCGATCCGGGTGAAGAGTGTGTCCTCACTCTCCAGTGCCGTTTTGAGCAGGGGCAGGGCGACGCCGCACAGATCCGCACCGAGTGCCAGTGCACGGGCCATGTCGAGCCCACTTCTGATGCCCCCTGTTGCGATCACGGGACTGCCGGTACTGGCTACCTCGCAGAGGCTCACGGCAGTCGGAATCCCCCAATCCTCAAACAGGGCTCCAAGAGAGACGAGACGGGTCTCCTGATGCCCGGGAGATCGCTCTGCCCGGAACGCTTCTACGGCCGCCCAGGAAGTTCCACCCCACCCTCCGATGTCTATGGCCCGGACTCCTGCCCCCCAGCATGCCCGCGCAGTCTCGGCCGAGATGCCGCTTCCGGTCTCCTTGACAATCACCGGGACCTTGCTCTCCATGCAGAGCGCCGCGAGGGCATCGTAACAACCCGTGGCATCATGGTCGCCTTCGGGCTGGATCGCCTCCTGAAGAAAATTCAGGTGAATTGAAATGGCATCGGCGTCGATCATCGACACCGCCCGCTCTGCCCAATCCAGCCCGTGGTCGCGAAGCTGTACAATCCCCAGGTTTGCAGAGAGAAATGCATGCGGTGCCTCCTCCCGCACCACCCTGAAGCTCTCCTCGAGGCGCGGGTTCTCAAGCGCGGCCCTCTGGGACCCGACGCACATGCCGAGGCCATACCGTTCGGCAGCCCTTGCAAGGCTGCGGTTTACCTCTGTGGTGCCGGGGTGACCACCGGTCATCGCAGCAATGAAGAGGGGAGAATTGAGACGCTGTCCCAGAAACCTTGTGGAGAGGTCGATCCGGGAAAGGTCACATTCCGGGAGTGCAGAGTGGACAAGCCGCACGTCCTCGAATCCCGGGGAACCGCGCTCGATCTCTTCATCTGCACAGATACGGAGGTGATCGAGCTTCCTGCCCGATGTAAGCGGAGTCTTATCCACGAAGCCTGCCACCCCCTACCCTCGTCCCGCCGCATGGTCGTGAGTCCATGAAATCAGATAGCCTGGAGATGTGAAAGATCTCGGAAGGTACTCCAAGGGACGCAAGCTCCTGGAGCTCCCTGACCTTTCCTGCCATTCCTCCCGTCACGTCCATGTGACCGGAGCTTCCGGCCAGTGCTTCCGGGGATACCCCTGGCGGTATCTCATTGATTACTCCCCCTTCATGAGTGAGCACGCCAGGGACATCGGTGGCAAGTCCAATCCTCGTGAATGCAAGATGCCCGCCCAGGTAACGGAT
>DUGV01000154.1 GCA_013331225.1 Methanolinea sp. | reverse complement strand
ATCGTGATGCTGCAGATGCTCATGATCCCCGCGCTCCCGGGTGGAATCCTGGGGTCCCTGTCAATAACCCGGTAACTCGAGAAAAAACCGCATTTCGCAGCGATAACCTCGTTGAATGCCTTCATTGCATCAGGGAGCCTCTCTTCAGGGACGATGGAGAGGTTGTAGGCGACATCCCCGGTGCCTGTCTCGGGGTCGAACGTGCTCCGGAACGCGAGGCGCTCGAGTTTGGAGATGATAAATCCAATCCTGTCCCCTACCAGGGCACTCTCGGTCTCCTCTTTACCGTAGGGTGTGAGGATGCGGCCCATGTTCCCGACTTTCTCGGTGAACCCCATCTCGTCAAGGTACCGAAGATAATACTGCACCGCACGGTCGCTCAGGACAAAACCCCTCTCAGCCATCAACTCCGAGAGGCGTTTTGCACCCATCGGCTCCCTGTGCTCCTTGAGTATTCTCAGGATCTCGATGTATTTTCGCTCTGTCCGAATCATTTATCTCGCCTTGATGACCCCTGTGCTGTCCTGGTAACGCCCGCTGTAGGCATTCTTCCCATCGGTGACCTGGTGGAAGATGATCTGCACTACCCTGTCGTTCTTTCGCAAGGTGAGGTGCTCTGCACCCATGTTGACCAGGCAGAGTGTCAACTGGCCCCGGAAACCAGGGTCAACGAAACCTGCAGTGAGGATAACCCCTCTCCTGCCAAAGGATGACCGGCATCTCATCGTGGCCGCAAGGTCCGAAGGCAGTTCAACCCTCTCCAGGGTATTCACGAGGGTGCAGACCCGGGGTGGCAGGACAAAATCACCTCCTACCCTGAGGTCGTACGACGCGGGTTGCTGGCACTCTTCGCTATACGGCTCTATGACCAGGTCTCCGCTCATGTCCTCTCCGCGAAGGCGTCTCTCGATCTCTGATGACGACAGGATCATTGTTACAGATCAATACTACAGAAAATGCTTAATATGTTGTCCTGCCAACGCCTGTGACGGATCCATGGGGTAGAGGATATCCTCTTGGGCTTNNGGACGCGGGTTCGATTCCCGCTGGGTCCGCTTTTCTCCTCTCCAACACGACCCTCCCCTCGCCTGGCACCTGATACCCCCTTTGCATTTATGACACAATCGGTGAAGGATTCAGAGCCCGCCCCTTCGACTCCTTCCCCTCGCCTGGCCCCGCTTTTTCATGATGAGGAATGCTCCCATGAATCCTGCCACGACCACGGCCAGCACCACTATGACAAGAACCCAGTCGATGCTCCTTTCCATGGAGATGATAACGGGTGCGGTCTCATTCCGGGACGAGACGGTCTTCTCAAGTTTCACGGGATTGAAACCCTCTTTTTCCGCTGATATTACGTAGGGGGTGTTCAGCCGAAGGCGGACCGGAAGGGTGCCATTCTCACCCGTTGTTCCCTGCTCTTTTCCGTCGATAAAGATAGTGGCCCCATGAACCGGGACATCTCCCCCCTCGAGGGCAGCGATCGAGAGGTTTGCAGCGGGGAACGCAAGGTCGACAGTGATGTCCTCACCCTGCACGCGGACCTGCATCTGCTGCCTGTGGGTCTCAAACCCGGGATGGCGTACTTCGAGAGCAGACTCCCCAAACGAGAGGTTTGCAAGCTGCAGCCGCCCGTAACGGTTGGTGGAGCCGACTGGCTGGCCGTCAAGGAAGACCGATGCCTCCTCGACAGGGTCCCGCTCCTCGTTGTAGACCGAGATAAACACACTGTACGGGGACTTTCTGAGCAGGGTGGTGACAAGGGCCTGGTCCCTGCCCACATTCATCCGCTCATGATAATCGTCGTATCCCTCTATCCTCACGTGGACCTGGTAGACCTTCTCCCGGGGCAGGGACAGCGTGACAACCCCCTTTGCGTCGGTGATACCCCTCTCGACGCCGTCAATGATAACTGCCGCACCGGGGAGCGGGGCCCCGCTTGTCTCGTCCTTCACAAGGACAGAGAACCGGTCGTCACGAAAGAGCATTACCTGGACGGTCTTCTGGTCACGCGCGATCTCGAGGTGGTCGGTGAAGGTGCGGTAATTCGGGGCAGTTATCTCGAGGTTGTACGCCGAGTCGCCCGAGACGGTGAACATGGTTGTACCGTTTGCGTCCGTGACGGTCGTGTTCTTCCCGGCACCGTCACTGATGCTCACACTTGCCCCCGCCACCGGTGCAAGAGCGTCGGTATCAAAGACCTGGACGGTCAGAGGTACCTTCTTTTTGGTCATCTCAACGAGCAGAGTCGTGGCGTTGAGCCCGATATCGCCACTCCAGGGCGCATATCCCAGTTTTTCGACCCTGATCTGGATAATCTCCGTTCCAGGGTGGGAAAATTCGATGTTCCCTCCGCTATCTGACTTTCCCACGAGTGCATTGTTTGTGTACAGTGCTGCACCCGGCAGGGGGGTGATGTTCCCTTCCTTCTCATAGATATTGACAAGGACCGTAACCCCGGAGGCCGGCCCTGCCATAAGCAGCATGGCGAGGAGTGCAAATGCAAAACAGGTCCCAATCCTTTGCATATTCTGATATCGGCGCTCTCTGTATATCATTTGATTGGTAACGCGCTGCCCGGCTTTCCGAATAGGAAAAAAAGGGATGGATTTCCGGATTCACCAGGAGGGAACCCGCGGGTGCGGCATTGACAGGGATGGCTCCTCCTGGAAGCGAAAGGACCGGCAGGTTCAGCTCCACCGGGTGTCGTGCGGCACCCGGTCAAGGAGCATCCCTTCGACAAGTACCGGCATCAACTGCCGCCCTTCTTCGAGCGCTTTCTGCAGCCTCCAGTTCCTGTCAGCATAGATTGTGAAGAGAGGCTGGCCTTTCTCGACCCGGCTGCCTTTCTTTGCATGGAGGAGGACGCCCGCCCCACGGTCATGGGGCGCTCCCGCCGTCCTCGCGAGGCTAATGAGGGACCTGTTGTTCAGCTCGATGACGTACCCTGACGTAGGGGCATTGACAACGAACTGGTATTTCCCGGGCTCGATGTCATCAGACCTGATCTTCGGGTCTCCTCCCTGGATCTCGATGATCTGGCGGAATTTTTTCAGGGCATCGCCTTTTTTGAGGATCTCTTCGGCCATCTGTGCCCCCATTCCCCTTGCAGCCTTCCCTGACATCTCGAGCGCCATTCCCGCGATCGCGACGCTCTTCTGCAGGAGAGAGCCCGGGCTCTCTCCGCCCTCAAGGATCCGCAGCGCCTCCATTACTTCAAGGTTCGGCCCGATGCTCCGTCCCACGGGGGAGTCCCCGTATGTAAGGGCACACTCAACCTGCATGTTGAGGCGGTCCCCAAGCTCAATGAACTCCCTGGCAAGTTTCCTCCCCTCCTGGATTGTGGCCACCTTGGCGTGTGTGCCTACCGGGATGTCGATCACCACGAGGTCAGCACCGACCGCATACTTCTTGGCCATGACACTTGCGAGCATCTGCCCCCTCGCATCAATGCGGAAGGGATACTCCTGGATGATGATCTTGTCATCTGCGGGCGCGATGTTGGTGGCGCCGCCCCACACGATCACTCCGCCCACCTTCTCTGTCATCCTCTGGACCTCTGATGCTGAGAAATCGACCGGGGCGAGGACCTCCATGAGATCGGCCGTCCCGCCCGCACCGGTGATGGCCCTCGAGCTGGTCTTTGGGATCTTGAGACCGCTCGCGGCGATTATGGGGACCACCAGGAGTGAGATCTTGTTTCCAGGT
>DUGV01000241.1 GCA_013331225.1 Methanolinea sp. | reverse complement strand
CCCAATCAGCGTGCTCCGGGATCTCGTTTCAAAACTCTAGCGGTCCCTGATCAGGGGGATGAGGTCATTGCGTGGTGATTACGTCACGGGCCCGCCCCCCTCATCACCTGCACCTTGTGGCGGTGCAGGAGTATCATGTAATCCCGTTTCGATGTCCATGTCGTGGAGGATGGGGGGAATCCTGACTCCCTGTTGTTGCGCAAAGCCGCTCACCCCGTGTGCGGTGGCCGCCCTTGAAGTTCCCACCCGGCAGGCGCTCATCCCGGGTGAAGACAGAACACCTTCGACTGGCATCAATGTTGATACTCCTCACTCATACCATGGGGAGAAGAGCAGGGCGGCCAAAGATTCTCTCACGGGGATGTCCTTTTATGCACCTTTATGATATTTCCCAGGAAAACCCCAGGTAGGCATGGGAACATTTATCTGCACCCGGTGCGGGAAGTGCTGCATCAGCCTTGGTCGACATATCCGGATCGAGCGGAGCCTCTCATCAGTGCAGCATTACGTCCGGAATGCGATCTCGGGAGAGGTTACCCTTGTGACCATCCATCCGGAAAGGCGTGCCCTCTTTTCAGAAAAGCCAGATGAGGGGTGGTGCCCGTTCCTGCGGAGAGAACAGGACGGGCGCTTCACCTGCACCATTTACGAGAACCGGCCTGCCATCTGCCGGAATTTCCGGTGCCTCAACATGGTCATTTCCAGCCAGGATGGAACGGAATTGGGACAAATCGTGGGAAAAGCCACCATCACTACCAAGGACCCTGTACTGAAAGAACTTTGGAACAATCTGAAAAAACAGATGCCGATGAGCGATCCGAGATGGTTTGAGTACATGCAGAAAGAACTGAAGATGCACGGCTACACCCTCGAACCTGTGACCTGAACCGCATGGGTGCTCTGGCATCAGGTATAGTCACGGCCAAGGCTCCCATCAGCATGTTCCCTGACCTCGTCCCGAAGCTCTAGCGGTCCATGATCAGGGGGATGAGATCGTGCTTGGTGATGACGCCGCGGACCCGCCCCTCTTCCATCACCAGCACCGCGTGATGGTGCTGGAGGATCCGTATCACTGTCTCAATGTCCATGTCGTGGGGGACGGTGGGGAACCCTGACTCCATGTAGTGCTTCACCTGCTCGCCCTGGGTACGGTGACCTCCCTGCTCCTCGATGGCAGCCACGATCGCCGATTCAGAGATGCACCCGACCGGCACCCCGTTCTCGAGCACCGGGACCTGGGAGATGTTGTACTTCTCCATGATATCCACAGCATGGGTGATAGTGTCCTCCACCCCGACGCTGATGACCGGTGTGTGCATCACGCGTGCGGCGGTGGTCCTTGGTCTTGCCATGATGTTGAGGACGTGCACAATCTTTGCAAGGGTGCTTGCCCTGGGGTCGACGCTCCCGGACTCGATCCGCGCAACCATCGACTGGCTGATCCCTGCCCTCTCCGCGAGCTCAGCCTGTTTCATGCCCAGGAGTTCCCGCCTTGCCTTTATCTCTTCGGGAGTGGGGATATGCATCAGTGGTATTACCCTGGTGCATATGAGTGGATAAATGTACTGCAGAATAGGCATACAGGAATAGAGTGGGAGGAGTAAGCCCCCTTCTGTTCGGTGCGGCATTCAGCTACGCGCCATACCCGGGCAGGCACTGAGCAGCCTACATGCCCTGTTTTGGCTTGCACCCGCAGGGATTCACCGTTTCATCGATTCCTGCCCTTATGCATCAGCGAGTCATCCGCGCCCATGAAAAGCGGGGATGCATTGCCCTTTTTGGTGGGGCTCGATCGCATCATCGCTGGGGGCAGGCCGTGTCGTTTCTGTGCCATTGCCGTGACTCTCGCCACCCGCACTTGCGTGGCGGCTGCGTGCTCAGCTGGTGGGGGGACTTTCCTCAGCAGCACCATGTGCCACCGTCGGCCGCACTCTCCCTCTCCCTATTTAATAGGGCGGCACCTTATTTACACCTGATGGACGCGCTCACATCAGAAGAGGGAACCCTCGCAGTGCGGCTGGCCCGCTCTGTCCTTGAGCATGCCATAGGCGGAATGCCGGAGGCAGCCATACCCCTCCCCCCGGTTTTCCGGGAAAAGAGGGGAGTCTTCGTGACCCTGACGAAAAAAGGGGAACTCCGGGGTTGCATCGGTTTCCCCCAGCCGCACCTGCCGCTTCAGCAGGCCGTCAGGGAGGCGGCATATGCGGCTGCACGGGAGGACCCGAGGTTTCCGCCCGTGCAGGCCCGCGAGTTGCCGGGGATCAGGGTTGAGGTGACCGTGCTTTCCGTTCCCATGCTGCTGACCGTTGCGCCAAAAGACCGGACGGAGGCTGTCATTGTCGGGCGGCATGGGTTGATCGTGCGCGGATACGGCCGGAGCGGGCTTCTCCTTCCCCAGGTCCCGGTTGAGTGGAATTGGGACGCCAGGGAGTTCCTTGACCATACCTGCATGAAGGCAGGACTGCCGGCCGGGTGCTGGAAGGAGAGGGGCGTAGAGGTCTATACGTTCGAGGGGCAGATCTACTCCGAGACACCTCCGGACACCGGCAGGAATACAGGGTAAATGACCTGGAGATTCCGAGAGGAGAAGAAAGGCCAGGCAGGCGCAAGGATACGGCAAAATAGTCCACTCACACACCCTTTTTTTCCTCACCTGTCCTGTATCCGTTCGGCATGTCCGTGACCCATCCTCGATGGTGAAGAACATTTAAATAGTCCTTGACGGAAGGCTTGGATAAGTGAGTGGAGCCGGGTTGATGGGTTCATCGTCCCCTGGAGGTAATATGAAACCCCTCCGGCTGCGCTTGCCCCATGCAGGTCCGTATACTCGTATGCTCACGGGATCGTTTCCCACAGGAGAAAAGGTACCTCTGGTTCCCGCAGGATGGGTGCCGGTCCCGTTGGCATGAATATGCCTGGTGGCCTACTCTCACGGGGCGAATGCCTGCATGCTCACCGGAAAGAGAGTGGGAGGAGCAGTGTTGAACCTGGAAGAGAGGTTGAATGTCGTCATCATCGATGATTCCATACAAACCGATACCCCAAGAGGCAGGACAATCTCGCGCATCGCAAAAGGGCTTGCAGACTACCAGATCGCGGTTACGACGATGGCGTCCATCGAGGACGCGAGGTCTGCGTATGCACGCCTGCCCGAGGCCGACTGCATCATGGTGAACTGGAACCTCGGTGGCACCGGCGCAAAAGACCACAACGATGCGAGGAGACTAATCACCGAGATCAGGAAACGAAACGAGGACATCCCCATATTTGTGATCGCAGAGCCGGTATCCGGGGCCACCGCTTCGATGACAGTCGATGTCATCCGCGAGGTCAACGAGTTCGTCAACATCATGGACGATACCCCCGAATTCATCGCGGGAAGGATCACGGCGGCTGCGCACCGTTACAAGGAGAGCCTCCTCCCGCCGTTCTTTGGTGCGATGGTGAAGTTCTCAAAGGACTTCGAGTACTCATGGCACACTCCCGGCCACGCCGGGGGAACGGCCTTCAGGAAGTCTCCTGCCGGGCGCCTCTTTTACAACTTCTTTGGCGAGCAACTCTTCAGGTCGGACCTCTCGATTTCAGTAGGCGAGCTCGGGTCGCTTCTCGACCATTCGGGACCGCTCGGAGAGGCAGAGCGGTACGCGGCAAAGGTCTTTGGGGCTGACGAGACCTATTTCGTGACGAACGGGACCTCGACTGCGAACAAGATCGTCTTCTTTGGGCGGGTCACAAAGGACGATATTGTCCTCGTGGACAGGAACTGCCACAAGTCGGCTGAGCATGCGNNGTCCCCACGCGGAACCGCTACGGGATCATAGGCCCCATCCCGCCGGGGGAGATGACTCCCGCGGCGATACGCGCAAAGATCACGGCCTGCCCGTTCGTGGAAGACTCCAGGGCCGCCGCACCTGTCCACGCCATCATCACGAACTCGACATACGACGGACTCTGCTACCATGCAGCGCAGGTCGAGGGCCTGCTCGAAAAGAGTGTGGACAGCATTCATTTCGACGAGGCGTGGTATGGATACGCCAGGTTCAACCCCCTGTATAGGGACCGCTTCGCAATGCGCGACGAAGCCCGGGATCCCAATGGCCCGACGGTGTTTGCGACTCAGTCCACCCATAAGCTTCTCGCGGCGCTCTCCCAGGCGTCCATGATCCATATCCGGAACGGGCGCGTCCCGATCGAGCATGCGCGGTTCAACGAAGGGTTCATGATGCACAGCTCGACGTCTCCCCTCTATCCCATCATGGCCTCTCTCGATGTCTCGTCCAAGATGATGGAGGGTGCGGCAGGCCGGGTCCTCACCACCGAGTCGATCGAGGAGGCGATCAGGTTCCGCCTGACGATGGCGCGGATACACAGGGAGATCTCGAAGTCCGGGAAGCGCAAGGACTGGTGGTTCGGGATGTGGCAGCCGGATACGGTGAACGATCCGAAGGCAAGGAAGAAGATACCCTTCGCCGATGCACCCCTCGAGATGCTCCGCGACAACCCGGATGCCTGGGTGCTGAACCCTGGCGACGGGTGGCACGGGTTCTCCGGGCTCCCTGACAATTACTGCATGCTCGACCCCATCAAAGTCACGGTGGTCATGCCGGGTGTCAATGAGGACGGCTCCCTTGGCTCGTGGGGAATTCCTGCGGCGGTGGTCACAAAGTTCCTTGACACGCGCGGGATCGTGAACGAGAAGTCCGGCGACTATGTCATCCTCTTCCTCTTCTCGATGGGAAACACCAAGGGCAAGTGGGGGACACTTATCACCGAGCTCTTCGAGTTCA
>DUGV01000240.1 GCA_013331225.1 Methanolinea sp. | reverse complement strand
GAGAAGTACGTGGAGATCAACGGGAAGTACACAACATGAAGCGCGAAGACGTCCTGATGGAGGCACTGCCGTACATCCAGCAGTTCCATGGCAAAACGATCGTGATCAAGCTCGGCGGCCACGCGATGGTGGACCCCGTTGTCCTTGAAAATGCCATCCGGGACGCGGTGCTCCTGCATTACGTGGGTATCCGCGTCGTCCTCGTCCATGGCGGTGGCCCCGAGATCAGCGACAAGATGAAGCAGATGGGCAAGGAGTCGGTCTTTGTCGGCGGCCTCCGGGTCACCGACCAGGAGACCCTTGAGATCGCCCAGATGGTCCTCGTAGGAAAGATAAACAGCAACATCGTTTCCCTCATTGCAAAGAGCGGAGGAAAAGGGGTGGGGCTCTCTGGCAACGACGGGAACCTCATCATCGCGAGGAGGATGGACCCCCAGAAGGTCCATGTCGCAGGCAGGGAACAGGAGGTCGACCTCGGGCACGTGGGGGAGATCGAGGAGATCAACCCGGCCGTTCTCTTCACGCTCCTTGACCGGGGATACATCCCGGTGGTGGCGCCCATCGCTATCGACCGGAGCGGCCAGAGCCTGAACATCAACGCCGATACCGCGGCTGGCGAGATTGCTATCTCGCTTGAGGCCTACAAGCTGATCAACATGACCGATGTGGACGGCATCATGGATGCCTCGAGGACCACGGTCTACAGGAGGCTCCGGGTCAATGAGGCCGAGCAACTGATGGGGAGTGGCGTGATCTCGGAAGGGATGATTCCAAAGGTCAGCTCCCTCGTGAGAGCGGTGAACAGTGGTGTCTCGTTCGGGCACGTAGTGAATGGCAACATCGCCCACAACCTCCTCCTCGAGATGTTCACTGACGAGGGCGTGGGGACCATGATCTGCGCCCGCTAGGGAGATGGGCACGACGAGGCCGGAAGTGCGCAAAAAAAGGTTATCAAACCTCTGTAAACTGGTTATTTCCCTCATATTCGTCACTCTATTCCTCGCGAATGCCTGGGCGGATTCTCCCGGCCCGGCCCCTGATGGAGGGGAGAAAAGAGAGTCGCCGATTCCTTCCACCCTCCTTTACGAGGATGGAAAGCCGGTAGTCCACTTCTTCTACAACACATACTGCACCGAATGCCAGAAAACCGTCCCCTACATGCAGGAGATCGCTCCCCTCTATCCCGGGGTCGTCTTCCGGTTCCACGACATCCGGGAGAGCGACGAGGCCCGGATCCTCTTCCAGGAGTTCAAGCAGCAGTACGGCCGGGAGTTCCTGCCGGTTCCTTCGCTCTTCCTGGGCCCCTATGTCCTCTCCGGGTACGAGGAGATCACGGCCAACCTCGGCGATGCCATCAGGCTTACCATGATGCAGGGGGAGGTTCGTCCGACCATTCCCGTTCCCGAAGTCACCGGGACCAAAGAGGTGCTTACAATTCCGCTGGTTGTCGGCGCGGCGCTCGTGGATGGAATCAACCCCTGTGCGTTTGCGGTGCTGATATTTCTCGTCCTCTCTCTTATCGCCCTTGATACCAGGAAGAGGGTGGTGACGGTGGGGGCAACCTTCATCCTGGCGGTCTTCTGCTTCTACTTCCTCTCGGGCCTGGGTCTCTTCGCAATCGTCCAGTCATCCGGGATGTCTCTTCTCATCTCTGTGGCGGCAGCGGCGATCGCAATCCTGGCAGGGGTGATAAGCATAGGGGAGGCATTGTGGAAGAGAAAAACTCCATTCCTCTCTATCCCCGAGTCGACAAGGGGGATAATCGATACGTGGGCGAAGAAGGGGTCCGTGCCGGGAGCATTTGTGCTGGGAGTGCTTGTGGGGATGTTCGAGCTGCCCTGCACCGGGGGGATCTACCTTGCAATCCTCTCACTCCTCTCGAACAGGATGACAATGTACGAGGGAATCCCCTATCTTCTCCTCTACAACCTGATCTTCGTATTTCCCCTGGTGCTGATCCTTGCCGTGGTCGCGCTCGGGATCGCCCCCGAAAAGCTGGAGAAGCTGCGGGAGGAGAAGCGCCCGATAATCAGGCTTGCGATGGGGGGAGTGATGATACTCCTTGGAATAGTCCTCATCCTCGAGATCATCTGATCAATTCAGGGAAGGTTCCCGTCCCCCTGGCACTCCCGCTGCTTCTCCTCGCTCATCTCGATCAGGAGGGCAAAGATATGCTTGACAGAGACTGGGTTGATATTCTTCTCAACCGCATAATTGAAGGCCCGGTCCAGCACCTCGTGGGTCCTCTTCACGTCGTGGACAGGCAGTCCCTCGTTCATCTTCACCTGCGCCATGCGTGCCGCCAGGTGCTGCCTTTCCGCGATGAGGTCGATGATCTGCTCGTCGATCCGGTTGATCTCACTCCTGAGTGCGTCGAGGGGCATACACTCTACCTTCAGGGAGTGAAGGGATTTAAAGGTGGTGGCACGCGCCCCATCCAAAGGTGATAAGGGGGAGGAAGACCATACAATGAAGGGACAAGAACCATGCTCGAACGAATCACCCGCCGGGAACGGTCCGACCTGCTCATCGCATGGCTCGCCATATCGATCGCGTTTTCCCTGATCTTTATCAGGGGTGGGGTCACGGTGGAGCTCTTCGTGATCTACCTTCTGGTCTCCATGTTCACTGTGGGGATCGGGTTCATCCTCCACGAGATGGCGCACAAGTTCACGGCTATGAAGTACGGGTTCTGGGCCGAGTTCCGGAAGGATAACCTGATGCTCCTCGTGGCGGTGGCGATGGCAGCCCTTGTCGGAGTCGTCTTTGCAGCACCCGGGGCCACAGTGATCTACGGAACCTACATCAGCAGGGAGCAGAACGGGAAGATATCCGCGGCAGGGCCTGCGGTCAATATCCTCCTCTGCATCCCGTTTGCGTTCATCCTCTTCGTGTCCGGGATGTTCCCTGTTTCCTTCCTTTCGAGGAACCTCCTTGCGCTCGTTGGGATGGTGGGACTTCAGGTGAATGCGATGATCGCCGCGTTCAACATGCTCCCGGTGAGCGTGCTTGACGGAAAGAAAGTGCTCGCGTGGAACCCCGCGGTATTCGCGGTCCTCATCATTGCCGCCTTCGGCATTCTCATCGCATCTTTTTATCCCTCCTTTTTCTGAACCTTTTTTCCTTTTCACCGGTCGGTGAAAAGGGAAGGCATAAATATTAATCAGATTAATTTGTTCTAAATCAAATTAAATTGTTTAAGGTGATCTGATCATGCATATCATGGAAGGCTTTCTCCCTCTCCAATGGGCGGTGTTCTGGTGGGTGCTCGCCCTCCCGTGCCTTGCGTTCGGCGTCCTCCAGTTGAAGAGGATCCTCGGCCAGGACCGCGAAGCCCTGCCCCTGCTGGGGGTGACGGGAGGCTTCATCTTCATCCTTTCGTCCTTGAAACTCCCTTCGGTCACGGGAAGCTGTTCGCATCCGACCGGAACCGGCATCTCTTCGGTCTGCTTTGGGCCGTGGGTCACATCGGTCATCTGCGCGATAGTGCTCCTCTTCCAGAGCCTCTTCCTGGCCCATGGAGGCCTCTCGGTACTTGGTGCAAACATCATCTCCATGGGGGTCGTCGGTCCCCTCGCCGGATGGGCGATCTACCGTGCCCTTCGAGATACAGGAGTAAACATGTATTTTGTAGTGATCTTTGCCTGTGCCATTGCCGACCTCTGCACGTATATCGTGACGTCACTGGAGCTCGCACTGGCATATCCTGCCGAAGTGGGTGGGTTTGCAGGGTCCTTCGTCTTGTTCATGGGTATCTTTGCTATCACCCAGGTGCCGCTTGCGATCGTGGAAGGGGTCGTGCTCGCCCTGGTCTTCAAGTACATCGTCCATCTCAGGCCCGAGATCCTCATCCGCCTGAAGGTGTTCCCCGAGGAAAAGATCAGGGCAGCAGCAGGTGATGCCTGATGTGGGCGAAGTACCGTCTCGAGATCATCGCAGTTGCAGCTATCGTCTGCTTCTGCGGGGTCTTCCTCTATACAAGTTCCCTGAATGCCGATGCCGAATATGCCGGTTCCGACACCCTGGGGTCATCAAGGGCCGCGGAACTTGCAGGCATCTCGGAGGAGGATTTCCAGCCCCTTGTCCCGCAGTGGGAGCCGCCGAGCGGAGAGATCGAGTCCGGTCTCTTTGCGCTCCAGGCAGCGGTAGGTGGAATCATCGTGGGATGGGTGTTCGGGTTCTGGAGAGGCCAGAAGAATAGAAGCACCTGAAGGGACCAACATCTATGTGCAGTGCTCCATGTATGAAGAGCTCCTTGAGGACATCGCCCAGCAGAACAGGCTGAGGGAGGTCAATACCTATACCAAGCTGGCCGCGGGGCTCGGGGCAATCCTCCTCTGCCTCCTCTCTTCGAGTTACGTGGCCCCCCTCTTCATTGCCCTCGTATTTGCGGGAGCTCTCATTTTTATCGCCCGCATCGATCCCGCGATCTACGCAAAGGCCTTCGTTGCGCCGCTCCTCTTCGCAGGCCTGGGCGTGGGCGCAATCATTCTCCTTGCTGGAGGCGGAGAGATCTTCTGGAGCTGGCAGATCTTTCCATGGCTCTCGCTCTCTGTCACACGGGAGAGCATCAACCAGGGGGTGTTTGTCTTCTTCCGCGTCGTTGGTGGCACTTCCGCCCTCCTCTTTATCGCGTTTTCCACCCCCATGACGGATCTCTTCCAGGTGATGCGGCGTGCACGG
>DUGV01000083.1 GCA_013331225.1 Methanolinea sp. | reverse complement strand
TCCTGGTAGTCAGGTAAATTCGTTGATCGGGTCCCCGGGCCTCATAGAGATGTTTCCAAAAATCCCTCATGGAATATCCCTGTCATAGGGGGGGATCCCGGGATAATTTCAGGAAGGACACGGTCCGGTTCACCAGGCCATATTTTCCGCTTGCCGTATACCCTGAAAGAGCCGGATGAGATATTTTTGGGGAGCACAGGGAACAGTTCTGAATTAATGGGTAAACAGGTGAATGAAATGACACAGCTAGAAGAGATCAGGAAAAACGGTAAGAGAATGAAAGAGATCCTCGGCCTCCACGGCTCTCCCATCGGAGTCCGTATCATCCGGAAGGACGCATCAGAGGCTTCCCTTGAATCATGCTCGGATGAGCACATGAGGTTCTGCCAGGCGCTGATGCGGGCCCGGCACGGGATGAAGACCGTGATCTGCAAGGAGAACCTCGCGTGTCCCGCCGCGGCCCGTGCATTCGGGTTCAAGCCGCTCCCTGAACCATTGAAAACCGGCAAAGGGCTCATCGGGTTCGGTATCACCGGTAAGGAGGAGGTCGGGGTGAGAATGTTTGAGGGGATGACGGTGTTTGATGAGGCGACTATCGACCGGATTGAAGTATTCCCCCTTGAAGAGGCCCGGAAAGAGCCGGATGTCGTGGTAGTCGAGGACGAGGTGGAGAAGCTCATGTGGATCGTGCTCTCATCGATGCATAGTCGCGGGGGTGAACGAGTGCGGGGATCAACGGCCGTGCTCCAGGCAACCTGCGTAGATGCGACCATCATCCCTTACCGGGAACAGCGGCTCAATTTTAACTTCGGGTGCTACGGGTGCCGGGACGCAACCGATATCGGTCCTGGTGAGGCTATCCTCGGATTCCCAATCGATAATCTGTCTGCGATCGTAACGCACCTGGAATACCTGAACAAGAAAGCGCTCCCGCATTCCCGGGGCAAGCATGCACTGGGGTTGTTTATGAAGCAGCACAAGGCCGGCAAGGAGGGCTCCTGCTCGTCACTGTAACGTGATGGAGGAGTCCCGTTTCTTTTATCTTCATCATCGGCCCGGCACTCCGATCCTCTTCGAAAATGGATCGTGTACTCTCCCCTTTGCTCCGCGAGATATCGGCTTCTCCGTACTTGTCGCAGATATTGAAACGGCCCCCGTGTTTCGGGCGTGCACAATATCCCTCTCTGATGCCTCGGCCTCCATACGAATGTGCTTGATGCCCACATCTACACCTGCCTGGAAAAGGTGGCTGACAAGGAGCTCATCAGGCAGGATATCACGCGCCGGCTGGATACATACCGTGTCTACCAATCGATGCTTGCGTTGGAGTGCAACAAATGCCGGGAGGTATGTCCAATCAAGACTCATGATCCGCCACACTAACCCGTCTGGTTCAATCCCGGTGTCTGTATGCTCATGATGCAAAAGCAGCCCCATGGTGATTGCCATTTCTGACAACGCGATCCGAATGAATGGAATGTGACCTGTGGATGAGCGTGCACTACCCTGTTATTCGCCGATCATGGCAAGGATTATGGGATACTATCTCCTCCTTCCAGAGATACCATTATATTTGAATAATCGAATATAGTAATATTGCAATGACCGCCATCAACGATCTTTTCACTGCAGGCCAATATTTTCTCACCATCACTGCGGAACTCATCCTGCTTTTTATCGGGATCAGTTTCCTGGTAGGCCTTATCCAGGAATATGTGCCTGAGGATAAAATCAGGCGTACGCTCACCACAAAGCACAGAGTGACCGGGACTGCCCTCGGGGCAGTATTTGGAGCGCTTACACCTTTCTGCTCATGTTCGACGATTCCCATACTCTTGGGGCTGATCAAATCCAAAGTCCCGTTCGGGGCATGCATGGCCTTCCTCTTCGCATCGCCGCTCCTGAATCCGATCATCGTCTTCCTGGTCCTGGCATTCTTCGGACTGGTGCCAGCAGTGATCTACTTCATCCTGACATTCTGTATTGCCGTCCTCTCCGGTCTCTTCCTCGAACGCCGTGACTACCTGCGCTATGTAAAACCGATCGCAACAAGCAGGGACAACCATGAAGGGATATCCACAGGCTGTTGTCCCGCTAATGCCGCTCCCGTAGCACCAACTGCCTGCTGTTCCGGCCTTCCGGCACCTGCTCAGGTTCAGGCAGCAAGCGGGTGCTCTTGTGGTAGTGAACCGGTTCCCGCACCAGTAACCGGTTGCTGCAGCAAGGACAGCGCAGCACCCTCTGTCCATCGCACCCGCATGGGTTCCGCTCTCGGCTTTGCCCTTACGCTCTTCCGCCAGGTAGTCCCGTACCTCATCCTCGGGGCCGCGATAGGGGCCTTTATCTACGGTTTTGTCCCCGAAGACCTGATCGTCGCACTTGCCGGCCCGGAAAACCCCCTTGCCATCCCGATCGCCGCGGTCATCGGTATCCCGATGTATATCAGGGCAGAGACGATCATCCCCATCAGCGGCGTGCTCGTTACGAAGGGGATGGGGATCGGGGCGGTCATGGCGCTTATCATCGGGGGAGCGGGAGCGAGCATTCCGGAAGTGACCCTCCTTACATCAATCTTTGAGCGGAAGCTTGTCGCAGCGTTCGTCGTCACAATCGTCGGGGTTGCAATCATTACAGGGGGTCTCTTCCAGGTACTTCAAGTCATGGGCATGTTTGCATGATCGACCCAGGATATATGCGAGTGAAAGGAGATGGTAGTGTATGAAGTCCCGGGCTGATCGCCACCAGGCATACATTCTTGCCTCCTATGCTGCCATGTTCAAAGCACTCTCGGATGAGACCCGGCTCCGTATTTTTCTCCTGCTGGGAAGAGACGAGCTCTGCGTCTGCCAGATCCAGATCGCCCTCGCGATGTCCCAGACAAAGATCTCGCGCCATCTCACAGTTCTCCGGCATGCAGGCCTGGTGGCCGCCCGAAGGGAGGGGTTGTGGATGTACTACTCACGAAGGCAACCGGAGTCCCCTCTTTGTCGTTCATTCATACAACAACTCACCAGCCAGATGGAATCTGATCCGGAGCTCATGGCATCGGTGGTGTCTGATCCACGGTATGCGACACTCCCCCCGGAAGAGATTGCACGGATGATGAAAGAGAGTATGTGAGCGGAAGCGAAGATTCACTTCCTGGACTGCAGTATTCAGGCCCCGACAACCTGGTAGTTCACCTCTCAAGAAATGGAGCTGTGCATTCACTGCTGATACACCTGGACTGTCGTGACTTGTATCAGCCGATCACATTGCGACGACTGAAAATTTACGAAAATACTATATTGTCCGGCTCCCAACATTTCAATATATTTTGAATTTACAGGCCCCTGCGGAGAAATCAAGGTGATACAACGTTCATATGCCCTGCTCCAATCAAGGAAATGCATACAATCATGGGGAGAGCATCTCTATAACGGCCGTTTTCTACGAGTGTCAACGCTTACACCGGACGTCGAAATTCATGGATGTGTGAAGGAACGGGCGGGAATACAGCAGGATATGGAGGAGGGGGATGGATACCACATGCCCGGATTGACCCGTACATGAGGGAAATGTGGGATACTAAATGACTGACCATGATCGGTATTGTACCCTCCTGACCTGTTCGGGGATCTCGCATACCGGGCAGCTCACCACCCGGACCGGGACCTCGCTCCGGTGCCGGCATCCCCCCCGTATCACCCGCCACCTCATGCTCACTGCACTGAAACGCCCGCTGGAGGATGAACTCCGGGATGATGAATACCTTGTCGTGGTTGACGGATGCGAGGAATGCTGTGCGAAGAAGAGGATGCATACAACCGGTATCAGACCGGATGTATATATTGTTGCAACGAGGGAAGGAATTATCAAACGCGGGATGGAAGAGCC
>DUGV01000258.1 GCA_013331225.1 Methanolinea sp. | reverse complement strand
AACGGTTCTTTGACAATGTCCATGGCACCGGTGAGAGCGCACTCTCGGCCATCATGCTCACCACGAACATGCTGATCGCCGGGAAGGCAGTCGTGGTCGCGGGATACGGCTTCTGCGGGAGGGGCCTTGCACGCAAACTCCACGGTCTCGGCGCACGGGTCATCGTCACCGAGGTGGACCCGCGTCGTGCGCTCGAGGCCTACATGGACGGGTTTCTCGTCATGCCAATGGATGCGGCCGCGGAAAGGGGGGAGATCTTCATCACCACCACAGGGAACACTTCGGTGATTACCGCCCGGCACTTCCGGGTAATGCGGCCCGGTGCGGTGCTGGCGAATGCCGGGCATTTCAACGTTGAGATCGACCTCCAGTGGCTGGAGGCGAACGCAGGGTCCGTGACCCGGCGTGACGGAATCGACACCTACCGCGTGGACGGAAAAGAGATCCATGTCCTCGCGGAGGGCCGGCTGGTGAACCTGGCAATTCCCAAGGGGATGGGCCATCCCATCGAGGTCATGGACCTGAGCTTTGCCCTGCAGGCGCTCTGTGCCCGCCATATCGTCTCCTGTGGGCGGAGCATGTCCCCCGGCGTCTACGAAGTCCCTTCGGATATCGACGATGCGGTTGCGAGGAAGAAACTCGCATCGCTCGGCCTTTCTATCGACGAGCTCACTCCAGAACAACGGGATTACCTTTCAGGCTGGGAGACGGGGACCTGATCCCCCCTGCCCTCTCCGGCAAGAATTGCCCTGTCGCAGAAGAGATATTCCTGCGCATACCCGGCATACTCCCCAAAGTGGGACCTCCCGAACCTGCTGCACTGGTCATACGTGCGGAGGGACTCTCCCCCGGGATACCTGGTCGCCAGGATGCGCTGGATCCAGACATCCACGGGGAACGCCTCGTATTTGCCGAATGCAAAGAGGAGCACGCAATCGGCGACTTTTTTCCCGACCCCCTTGAGGCGGAGGAGATCCCGTCTCGCCGCGTCGTAGGGGAGTTCCCGGAGCCGTTCTTCCCAGCCCGGATCTCCGGCAAGGAGCCGTGCAGTCTCCTTGAGGTAAGGTGCCCGGTACCCCAGGCGGCATTCCGCGATCCGGCAGGGCTCCCTGAACGCGATTGTCTCTGGAGAGGGGAAGGTATAGCACTCTCCTCCTGACCCAAAGAAAGGGTTCCCGAAACAGCGGCAGAGGTGAGATATCCGCCGCTTTATACCCGGGATGTTGGCAAACGTAGCGATGATGTAGGAGGCGAGGCACTCCCATCCTGGTTGGCGGACGATCCGGAGACCGCGGCACCGGCAGATGGCGGAATGGACAAGCGGGTCCCGGTCTATGGAGCCGAGGATCGCGGGAAGGTCCTCCTCAAGCTGGAAATAGGTCTGGATGAACTTCCTGTCTACCCCTTCGAATGTGAGCGACTGCCCCTGCTGGCAGATCCGGATAAGGGAATCTCCTACGACCCCGCTCCATACTCCCCGGGCATCTCTCTCCCAGCGGAAGACCTGGCCGCAGGATAGGGTCAGGTCGAGGTCAAACGGCTGGTCGGGACGAAGCGAAATGGATGGCACGGGGGACCACTTCTGTGCATGTCTGATCTGTCCCCGGCACACTAAACCCTGGCGGTGAGGGCACATGCACTGCAGGCAGGGGGTTCGCGTTGAACCATGATACGATTGGGAGAAGAGGGGGTCTCCCTGACCGATGCCCCGACCATGAAGACATGGGACCGCAGATGTGCTCTTTCACCCCGCAAACCGCAGGGTTTTTTTATATCCTGTCCCACATCTCTTCCCTATGGAATTGAACGAAGTACTGCGGGCATTTCTCGAGGGTGGGGAAGACTGGGAGAGGAAGAACACCTCGCTCAAAGGTGTCTCGATCATCAAGCTTCCCGGCACCAAGTCACGTGCCCCTTCCCTCGCAATCGAGGTCAACCCTGTCAACGAGAAGGGAGCACCCATGAAGAAGAAAGGGATAATGATCATGAGTGCCAGCGAACTCTCGGCGTTCCGCGAGATCTTCTCCAACCCGAAAGTCGACGGCCTGATCAGGAGCATAGAGGAGATCACCCCTGGAAAGAAGAGCCAGAAGAGCGGTGCCGGGGATATCCTGGAGATATAACCGGGCAACGGCAACGATGCTCCATTGTGGGTGATGATTTGCCAGTTATCAACTGACTGGCATGATGCCTGCAGACCTGCGGGATGCCGGGGAATCAGCAGCAACCCCCGGGGCAGGCAATCTTTTTTTATATGAAAATCGCATCCGCGATTTTCATTTTTTATTCTTATGTCTCGATGAGAATCATGTGGTTTTTTTAAAAACCCCTGCCGGTGGGGACGGCCAGCCGGTCCCGCGCCCCCTCTCTTTTCCGGTCGCTATACTAGGACACAGGATGAGGGATAAGGCTTTATTTTCCCGGTGAGATGTAAGATAGAGGCTGTTTTTTCATGAGGCGGTTTCCGCGGGCGAACCCTCTGCCGGCACCGGGGAGAAAGAAAATCCCTTGGTATGGGCTCTCAGGACTCTGTGTCCTTCTTGCATGTATTCTCCTTGCAGGGTGCATGGATGAAGCCTTACCAGCAGGCGAGAAGCCGAGTCCCCCCGGGGTGCTGATTGAATATTCAAGGACCGGAGGCATTGCGGGTTTCTCGGACTACATGGTCGTGTTCAGCGACGGGTGGGTGGTGTACAACTCCACCCACCATGGAACAGGGGGTTTCTCCCTGGAAAACCNNCCGGGATGCGAATATCCCGAGCCTGAAGGATGAATACCCCGCACCTGTTCAGGGGGCCGACTACATCACCTATGTCATCGTTGTCGGGAACCGGACCATCACCATGGAGACTACGAGTGTCCCTGCACAAATGGTGCCGGTCATCACCACCATGGACGACCTTCTCGGCACCCACGGGTCAGCCCCCTGAGATGCCAAATACTCTCTTTTTTTTTAGATCTCCATTACCCACCGGGCATCATACCTTGTTCCGCATTCGGGGCATATCAGCACCACTCTGAAATGGGGGTGCCCGGCCGCGATGCGATGCAGCGAGGTATGGAATCCGCGGTCGTACCCGCATGTTCGGCATTGCCGGAACTCGTTGGCGATGGCAACGGGGTGTATCTCTTCAGAGACGGGCATAGACGTCTTCTTCCACGCCAGAGGAAAAAAAGGATACCCCCTGTCCCCTGTGCAGGGGCAGGAAGGATTTCTCAAAAAAAAGGGATGGGGTGGGGGCCGTTCACTCGTGATAGAGGCAGGACTGGACGTCCTGGCCAAGCCGTCCGACTGCATCGGCCCTGCAACGCTGGCAGTGCCTCATCTGGCGGACGTATTTTGCGCACTCGTCCTGCATCTTCACTTTCATCTCGGGTGTGGGTGGCGTGATGTGGGAGAACCGGTACTGGGCGATGAGAGGGATCACGTTGAAATTGTACACTCCCATCTCTCCGACTTTTTTGGCAATCTCGGGGATATGGTCTTCGTTGATTCCGGGGATGTAGACTGTATTGATCTTCACGATCATCTTGCGCTCTATTGCCATCCGGATCCCCTCAAGCTGGTTCTTTAAGAGTACCTTTGCACCCTCGACGCCCTCGTAGCGTTTTCCCTTGTAATCGATGAACTGGTAGATTTTTGCCCCGATCTCGGGATCGATTGCATTGAGGGTGACGGTGAGGTTGCCGACGTCGTACTTGTGGAGGAGGTCGATCTTGTCAGGGAGAAGAAGGCCATTGGTACTCAGGCACTTGATGACGTTCGGGAACTCCTCCTTCAGCAGGCGGAGCGTCTCGAAGGTTTCTTCATTCGCGAGGGGCTCCCCGGGCCCGGCAATCCCGATGACCTTGATATAGGGAAACTTCTGTATTGCATCGCGCACGAGTGTGACCGCCTCCTGCGGGTTGAGGACCTTGGAGGTCACGCCGGGGCGGCTCTCGTTGACACAGTCAAAGTCCCTGATGCAATAGTTGCACTGGATATTGCATTTCGGCGCGACCGGGACATGGCATCGCCCGAACGCGTGGCATGCCTTCTCCGAAAAACAGGGATGCTCACGTATCTTCCGAAGCTGCTCGGGGTCCCACTGTACCTTCTTCCCTGCCACCTCTGCCACCTTGTATTCATTCTCTGCCATTTTGCTCTTCTCCCGCACCGCGCACACGGCGCGCGTATGCTAGAGTGTGAGGGTTGTCATGATAAATACAATTCGATTCGGGAACGTAATTCTCCCGTTTTCCTGCAAACCGGAGTGAATAAAGGGGGCGCTCATTCAGGCAATCCCGCAGGGATTATTGCCGATCAAATGTATACGGAGAGATTATGAGTAGTTCCGATCCTCGTCAGAAAAGATTGATGGGAAGCCGCATGGCGCTTGCAATGTCCGGGATGGTGTTGCTGCTCGTGATCATCGCAGGGTGCAGCACCACTTCCGGGGTAAAGGCCGGAGATACCATCCGTGTCTTTTATACTGTCTCCTTTCCTGGAACTGAACCATTCGAGGGCAATGTGAACGGGACCCCCCTGGAGTTCACTGTTGGAGACGGCACGGTGATCCAGGGATTCGAGAACGCAGTGATCGGGATGAACCCCGGCGAAACAAAGACGGTGACAATCTCCCCCGAAGAGGGGTACGGCCTCAGGAATGAGACACTTGTAAAAGAGGTGGATATTGAAACAGCGTTGGCGTTTGTCCAGAACCTCGACCAGATGGGGACAAGCCGGATCCTCTTCTTCCCCGGGATGGAGCCCGTCTTTGAATATACATTTCCCGGGAATGTCGTGGTCCATTACACCTTTTACAACATTACCGGGGAATCCACTACTATTGACCAGAACCACCCGCTGGCTGGAAAGGATCTTGTCTTCACCATCACCCTCGAAGAGATTGTAAAGAAGCAATGAGAGCGGGGATCCCACCTCGTCTCAACCCTTCTCACCGGGCCTGGGCGGTGCTGGATACCCAAAAGAAGAGCTTTCAAAGGAGCATTATCAGAAATAACCCTTTATATGGCGTTACCTGGATGGCACCGGGGCGGGCTGCCCGATGCGATCCGATACCTTTTTTATCACAATGTGATATCTCATTCTGGTGTACCGAGAAGCGCCCCGTCTTTGGAAAGCCTGGAGTACTGCCTATATTGATGCCACCTTGATTGTATAGTGCTTTTTCAGGCAGGCGTCGCCCGCTGAA
>DUGV01000304.1 GCA_013331225.1 Methanolinea sp. | reverse complement strand
GCTCTCCGATTCTCTGTTCCACCGGATGGGGATGCACGGCCATGGCATCGTCCCTCTTTTCCTTGGCATAGGCTGCAACGTCCCTGCAATACTTGCGACAAGGTGCCTTGAAACCCGAAAACAGCGTTTCATCTCTGCGACGCTGGTCTCCATTTCCGTGCCATGCATGGCCCAGTCAGCCATGATATTCGCAATCCTGGGGCCTTACGGGGTGGGATATATCCTCCTTGTCTTCCTCGTGCTCCTCACGGTCTACCTCACTATTGGGCTTCTGCTGAATCGCGTGGTAAAAGGCATGAGCCCCGAGTTGTGCCTGGAAATCCCTCCCTACCGGGTCCCTAACCCGGCAGTCATCGTGAAAAAGACATGGATGCGTGTCAGGGGGTTCCTGGGTGAGGCCATCCCCTACCTCTTCCTCGGGGTCCTGCTGGTCAATCTCCTCTTTGCCATAGGGTTTCTGGAATGGGTTGGCGCTGTGTGCGCCCCTATCACCGCTGGGATGCTTGGATTACCAAATGAAGCGACCACGGCACTGGTGATGGGGTTCCTCAGGAAAGACCTTGCCGTCGGTATGCTGATCCCACTGGATATGACGCCGGAACAGCTGGTGATCGCGGTGACGATGCTCACCATGTACTTTCCCTGCGTTGCCACATTTGCGGTCCTTTTCAAAGAACTTGGGATCATTGACCTGGCAAAGTCCGCGATAGTGATGATCTGCGCGGCGTTGGTGGTTGGAACTATCTTGAGAATTATCCTGTTGGGATTATGAGGTGAGGAGTGTGCGAAAAAAGACGATCGAGGAATACATCGAACTCATTTATAGTCTCGAGAAACGGGACGGGCATGCGCATACCGGCCTCATTGCATCAGAGATGAATATCAAGCCTCCGTCAGTGACACAGATGCTGCAGAAACTTAAGAGAGAGGGGCTTGTTTGCTACCAGTCCTATTCCGGCGCGACACTCACCCCAAAAGGCAATGAGATGGCACGCAGACTCATGGAGAAACACCGTGTCATCGAAGAGTTCCTGAAGATGATCGGCATCGAACAGAATGTTGCAGAACTGGAAGCGTGCCAGATAGAACATCACGTGAGCATAAATACAGCCCGTCAGGTGGAAAGGTTCGTTCGCTATCTCAAAAAGAAGAATGATGATGAAGGCTGGCTGGACGAATTCAAAAAGACCGTGATGATCTGAGAGAAATGTTCTCGGATTAAATTCCGATTATCGGTACCAGGAAAACTGTTGCAGATGGCCTATTGGGAAAACAGAAGTAATTTTATATCACGGTGCGGTGAATGGCCCTGTTCAGTTTTCATTTGGAGTGCGTTGACATCATTCCTGCTGCCAGGCCGACGAAGCCGTGAGTGAAAGGGACCCACGTTCTCTCAAATCCTGCAGCGAGGAGGGACCTCCTGAAATCCGTGATGGTCGAGATTTCCGGCAGCCTCCCCGCGCGCTGGCGGAGCATTCCCTCGATTACCTCATCGGGTGCACCCTCCCGCTTCATGCCCTTCACCCAGGAAGCGGTGAGTATTCTCTCTTCCCAGTCCTCCGCGGCACGGAAAATATCTCCACATATGAACCGCCCTCCGGCATGAAGAACTGAAGATGCTTTCCGGGCAACCTCCTGGCGGTCTGCAGGAGATACGTGGTGCAGGCAGAGGGAGGAGGAGTGCTCACTTCCCGTGGCCATCAAGTGAAAAAAAAGCCGTGAGATAATCAGATGATATGGCTCGTGATATCCTTCGAGATAAGCCAGTCGCAATAGACGCATCGCAGACCCTTGGGCTGCACGAGGAAACAGGACTCAATGGGCTCGTTCGTGTTGGATATGCACCCGGGGTTCGGGCACCTTACGATCCCGATCACCTCTGAGGGGATCTCGACCCCCTTCTTCTCCCAGACCTTGTAATTGCGGATGATGTTGATGGAAGCCCGCGGGGCGATCAGGGCGATCTTGTCCACCTCTTCCTTTCGAAGCTCCCTGTTCTTGATCTTCACGATATCCTTGAACCCAATCTTGCCGCTCTCCACGTTGGTTGCAACTGATATGGACTCCTGGGTGGTCCCGGTGATCCCGATTATACGGAGGACATTCAAGGCTTCTCCCGCCGTGATATGGTCGATCACCGTGCCGTTCTCGATGGGACTGATGAGAAGGCCTTTCGGTGCGTTCTTTCCTTTCTTCATTCCATCACCCGCAGAAGCATAGCCATCCGGACAGGTATGCCGTTTGCCGACTGCTCGAAGTACCGGGCGTAAGGCAGGTGATCCACTCTGGGATCAATCTCGTTGACCCTGGGAAGTGGATGCAGGACTACGAGGTGATCCCGTACTCCTTCCAGGAGTTCCGGGGTCACCCGGTAGCTTGACGCGACCTTGAAATAAGAGGATGAGTCCGGGAACCGTTCCCGCTGTATCCTGGTGACATAGAGGACATCGAGATCCTTCACCACCTCCTGCACATCGTCATGCTCGATCACTTCGGTCCCTGAGTCACGGAGCTCGCCCGCAAGGCCCGAAGGGAGTTCAAGCCCCTTTGGGGATATGGTGTGGAGCGTGGCCCGGTAAAGGGAGAGGGCATGCGCCAGCGAGTGCGCGGTCCTCCCGTACCGGAGATCCCCAAGCAGGCCGACGGTGACACCCTCGAGTGGCATCGACTGCCGGATGGTGTAGAGGTCAAGGAGCGTCTGCGAAGGATGCTGGCCGGCCCCGTCGCCAGCATTGATGACGGGGACCTGCGCGAACTCACTTGCCAGGCGGGCTGCACCTTCCTTGGGATGGCGAAGGACGATGGCATCGACGTACCCGCTCACCACCCGTATGGTGTCTGCAAGGGTCTCGCCCTTTACCATGGAGCTTGCCTCCACGCTGTCCATCGAGATCGAATGCCCGCCCAGGCGGGCCACGGCAGACGCAAACGACATCCTTGTCCGGGTGCTGGGTTCAAAGAAGAGGAGACCAAGAAGCTTCCCTGTCAGGGCCTGGGGATCGTAATCCTGTTCCTGGAGGGCCTGTGCATGGTCCAGTATTCCATTGATCTCGGCCCTGTCCAGATCACGGATGGATATGATGTGCCGCATCGTTTTTGCCCTCTCTCTCTGGCAGATTCTGTCGGGATTGCGATCGATTCTGCCTGTCGTGCACCTGTCAATGTTGTATGGGCGGGCCAAGCCATAAATACATGTCAAAGGGACGAAGAAATGGAAATTTTCCATGAAGCATCGGGTGAAGGACTTCAGGGTGAAAAAGTCACTCTTCTATTCACGATAAGGAAAAGGAGTTCCGCAGAAGAACGGGCCATGACAGTGCCAGGGTGATCGGCGTGCCCGGCTGGAATCCCTATTCAAGCGGCCCTTGCATGGAGAGCCATACTGAGAAGGGATCATTTTTTCAGTTTATTCCTTTTTTCACGGGGACCTGTGAGATTCCAGTCTGCGGCTCTACTTTGTGCGGGAAACTCCTTTACTCTGCTCTCCCTGCTCACAAGGAGGTTATATGCATGGTGTTTCTCGTTGAACCTGGCAAGGACGGATGTAAATTCAGCAATGGAGCCGTAGGGAATCGACAGGAGCGCGCTGTTTTCGTGAGAGAGATGGTAGGATGGCAGGATTGCATAGACCGGTTTTTTCGTCGTCCCATCGCATATCTTGATGACGTAGGTCTTGTGGTCGCCGAGGTTGCCGGACATCACCACGCCTGCAACGTTGATCCTCCTGTTGATGTGCCGGTGCAGGGCAGAGAGCCGCGCATAGTTACGCGGCGAGAGAGGGAGGCCCGGGACAGGGTTGGGGGGAACCTTGCGGAGCAGGGCGAACGAGTACTTGATATCGGTGTTACGGTACCTGTACCCCTCTTCCCCCGATGCGAGCGCTTCCATGAGTCCTGTCGCGTGGATTGGCGGCTTCTCCACGAAACTCCAGCACCGGTCTGGTGTGCACTGGGTGTTCCAGAGGAACCTGCACGGCGCATGGAGGAAGAGTCCGGATCCGGTTGCATGGTGGACCACGACCCGGAGATCCATCGAGTTGACCATATCTGCAGGTTCCACGAGGAGAATGCTCCCTTCAGGAGAGAGGGCTTCTGCGAACCGACATACAAGTCTGCCCTTCTCGCGTGGCGAGTGCCCTGACATCTCGTTTAAGACATTCTGGAGGACAATCAGGTCAAGCGAGGGAGGAAGGCATGAGAGAGGGACCGTGACCAGGTCGGCGTTGAGAGGGGGATGGAGAGTGACTGACCCCCTTGGGGCGGGGACGTGGTCGGCAAGGAAACGAAAAGCCTCGATGAACTCCTCCGACTTCTCGACCGAGTAGATCTCGGCAGAACATCCGCCGATCCTCTCTAGAAAACTGCTGATCGCAAGCGGGACCACTCCGGGGCCACAACCAAGGTCAAGCACTCTCATGTGTTGCTTCAGGCAACCTTCCAGTGAAAGGTCGTACAGGAGGTGCATGGCCTGGATAAAGTATACCGGCGCCTGGTAGGCCAGGTACCCGAGTACATCGTACCCTTTCTGATACATTACCCTCTTTTTTTCTCCCTCGCGCCAGTATTCGTCCTTCTGGGACACGATCGCGCGCCGGATCTTCTGGAGGACAGAAGGGTCGTTCCAGGCTTTACCCGTCTTTGCATGGACATACTCCTGGATGCAGGCTTCTATTCCGGGTGGAAGTTCCGGTTTCCTGAAGAATGCGTCCAGCCTGCGGCGTTCATCCAGGGTGAGGGTTTTCTGGGGTGAGGAGGGTCTCTTTGCCAGGCGAAGGTCTCCCGGCACCCGCTCCGCGACGAGGTCGAGGGTGGTGAACATTGGCCAGAGTGCTTCCGCTGTGTGGAGGATATGCCCCTTCTTGCCTGCCCGGGCGAGTACTTCTGACAGGAGGAACGGTTCACCTGCGTTCGCAAACGCATCCAGGGCTTCTTCCAGCTCCCTTAGGGGCATGCAGGAAGAATCTGCGTTCGTGGAGATAATTTCTTCCGAAAAAAGCCCCGGACGATACGTACATAACTTTCCGGGTCCAAGGGGAGGAGGAGAGAACTCCCCCTTGAACCAGTGGAGGTGTGCGCGTGAAGGAAGAGAAACGAGACAGCGGTTCCCCGAGGCTCCTTACTGAGCAGGAAGGGATGGAACTCCTTGCCCGGGCGAAGATCCCGGTCCCGGAACATGGGATCGCATCATCCCCCGATGAGGCAGGAGAGATTGCCGGGTCGATTGGATTTCCGGTGGTGATGAAAGTCGTATCGCCCCAGGTGGTGCACAAGAGTGATGCCGGGGGGGTTGTCACCGGCATCAGGTCTGTCGGGGAGGCCAGGGAGGCGTTCAGCCGGATATCCCGTGCAGTCATGGAGAAAGTCCCCGGTGCGATCATCACAGGGATAATGGTCGAGAAAGAGTGCCCACCGGGTTTCGAGATCATTGTGGGGGGGAAAACAGATCCTGCCTTTGGGAAGGTGATCACGTTGGGCACCGGGGGCACCCTCGTCGAGTTCCTTCGCGATGTCTCCATCAGGGTGCTTCCCATCGACAGGGCAGGCGTTTCGGAGATGATCGATGAAACCCGGGGGTCCCGTATCATACAGGGGTTCAGAGGATCTCCAGCCCTGGACAAAGGAGTACTTGTCGAGACTGTCCTTCGCCTTGCACACCTCTTCGAGCACAATTCCGACTGGCACGAGTTCGATATCAACCCCCTGATACTGTACCCCCACGGTTGCGTGGCAGTGGATGCCCGCATCTACCTGTCCGTCCGATCAGAAAAGGAAGGTATTGTGCAAATCCCTTCCCCGGACCCGGCAATCTTTTCCCCACGCTCCGTTGCCGTCATCGGCGCCTCATCCGATCCGCGAAAGATTGGATATGTGGTCCTGCGAAACCTCCTCCAGTTCCCCGGACCTGTGTACCCTGTCAATCCGAAAAGCCCGGAGATACTCGGGAAGACGGCATACTCCCGCGTCACGGAGATTCCCGGCGACCTGGATGCTGCGGTCATCGCCATCCCGGCTCCCGCGGTCCCAGAGGTACTTCGCCAATGTACAGAGAAAGGGGTGAAGCTGGCCATCATCCTCTCATCAGGATTCCGCGAGAGTGGAGATGAAGGCGCAGCGCTCGAGAAGGAGATCCTGGAGATCGCAAGGGCAGGGGAAATGCGTATCGTGGGCCCAAATTGCCTTGGAATCATTGTTCCACACGCAAACCTCAACACCACTTTTGATCCTGTCTCACCTATGAACGGCCATATCGG
>DUGV01000233.1 GCA_013331225.1 Methanolinea sp. | reverse complement strand
TCTCGGTTCCAACAGCCCGCTTGCCATCAGCGCCAATAACGTTGGTAGAGATACGGATTGCCTTATCACCGGTTTTCTGGAAGACCGTGGCCTTGCTGCCCCGTTCCTTTTCAATGGAATCAACAACCTCGAAGTTATCGTTGACGACATGGTCGCCGTATGCAATCTTGCCTCCGGTTATTGAAGGAGACCCATATGCTGCGAAACGGTCATGCAACAGTTTGAGATCCCCGTCAAGTTTCGTCCTGGAGAGGTCAAAATAGATACTCATCTTCTTGTAGTGTTCCACGTTCTCCTTTCCCATGTCCATGTAGGCACGGTAGTTGACACCGCTTGCCGGCGCCTCTCCCATGGTCTTCTTCAACGAATTGGTCATGGAGGTGAAGATGAACCGGGGCATCATGACAACCGGTTCATCCATAAGGGAGATCTTCCCTTCAAGGGGTTTGTGCTCGATGAACTCAGTGATTGCTGATTCCCCTCTGACCACTGCCTCTGCCTTGAACTTCCAGCTTGGCTCGACCCGATCGGCAACAAACTCACAATACGGGTCTCCGTTCGCGTGGCAACTCTTCTCGAGGCAGTACCAGGTCTTCCCGGTGATTGCTGAAAGAATGCCTTCGATCCACCCCTGGTGAAGGCCACAGACCGGCATTTTCCAGTCCTTGAGCACCTCGGACTCAAACGTCTGCTTGCAGCGAAGCACTATGCGCTTGTCACTTGCACTGACCAGTTCAAAGGGGGAACCCCAACCCTGCTGGTGCTGAAGTTTGAAGACGAGCATCAGGAACTCTTCCGGCTTCAGGTTCAGACCGAGTTTCTTTAAGAGTTTATCTAGCCCGACTGATCCTTGTCCCACAGAACGAAACAGTTTCCGCATCGCCTTGTTGGCAAGCTTCCTGTTAAGGTTGGCCTCGTACATCTCATAGAGAGCCTTGACCATGTAATTCGGGTTGCTTGCGGTCCTTACCCCAAAACATGTGGTGACCCCCTCGAGCGGGTTCATCTGCATGTAGGAGGTAATATCCTTGCTCCCATTGAGGATGGCCTCAAAATCCTGCTTATCCATTGGATCCTTCTCCTCAATCCAGATATCTGATGTAAGCTCACTTAAAAATGTAGCATGTCCTTTTCATGCCGCGATAACCACAGCCTTGCAGAATCTTCCTCAATTACGAGATATCGAGGTCCACCACCTGGTTCAAAAGACCAGGATGGAATTCAAATTCATAGACCCGCGTGGAGAGGTCACGAAGGTGGACCACGCACTCGTAACGATCATAAAGAAGGCGAAAACTGACCCTGCCTTCCGCGCTGGTAAAATCATTTCCGACAATCTGGCCTCCCTTCCGGATGGAGACCCTCTGACCGCTGACGGGCTTTCCCTCCTTGACAACCCTCATTGCAAACACCCCTGCGCCACCCTCCCTTTTTGGTGTGACCTGCGGGATGTCGCTTGGGAGCATGCGATCGAGAATATTCCTGTCAAATATCCGGCACCCAAGGATGATCCTTTCAATGATGGCACGGTCAACGGGGTAAAAAGTGAACTGTTCCGTCCCCTTCAGGATGTATAAAGCCTTATTCCCAAAGAGCATCCCCTTGCGATCATTGAATACTGCACCATCGGGTTCCCCCGCAAAGAAAAGGATGTAGTATCTCTGGTCTCTCTCAACCGCTCGTGCAATGCCGTACACCCCTTTTGACCGGGCCATCTGAAGGAGAGCCTGGACTGATGCCGGTCCATCTCCGGCCGATCCCGCTATCAGCGAGTCCAGGATCTCAATACTGGTCAATGAAGATCATCTCCTGCCCGTCTCATTGTTCATCTCATCTCTCGCGATATCATGACCGAAGGGGAGGATTGAGGGGTTCCATGCGATTCCATGGGCCTCGTGTTGCAGGTGCTGCTCCGGGGCCATGCATAAGAACCTGCACGACTCAGATGTACCTGTATCCATGATAATCCCTCTGGCAATAGGTTCAGCGGCGGTGTTATGTACTTTTCTCTATGCATCTTGCAGGGATTTGAAGGAGCGGAGAGTTCCTTTCCGCACCTGGTATCCCATGCTTGCTGTCACCCTCCCCATGGCTGCGTGGTTTTATGCCTCGTTTCTGATAAGGGGAGAATGGACAATCCCCGCATATTTCCTTGCGTTGACTGCAATATTCGCGTTGGTATTTTATCTCTTTGCCTGGCTGAACCTCTTTGGCGGGGCTGACGCCTGGGCCCTCATCTTCCTGTCGGTGAGCATCCCTGCATTTCCCATCGAGCCGCTGTCCGGGTATCCCCCTGCAGGGTTCTTTCCATTCGCGGTGCTCGTGAACGCCCTTCTCCTGAACCTTTTCACTCCCCTGTTACTGGGCCTGCAGAACCTGCTGCACGGACGCCGGGCTCCTTTTCCGTATATGTTGCTGGGATATCCGGTCCCTGCGGTCGAATTGCCGGGGGCTTATGGTTTTATCATGGAGGATATTGAAGAGAACGAGGACGGGTCCATCACGAGGCGGTTTGTGCGACCGCTGGAGGCTGTAAGGAGGATGTTTTCAGGTGAAAAAAGGATCTATACCAAGGACCTCCGGCTTCATCCTGATGACTATTCGAAGGAGATGGCCCTCTTCAAACTGGCCGGCAGGTATGGATCTCATACGGGATCCCATTTATTGTCCCCCTGACTGCAGGGTTCTTAT
>DUGV01000280.1 GCA_013331225.1 Methanolinea sp. | reverse complement strand
TACTGAAAAAGGGTATGCCACTGTCCTTTGAACCCTGTTTTCCGATCGTTCATATAATCAGGTTTGACGAATTTTCCTTATGGCATCTCCTTTAGGGAGATGGTGATATTCCTGGGGCATGTGTGAATCTGTTTGAAAAAGATAGGGGTATCCTTTTGTCAGGAAATCTGAAGTTTGAATTTAATGGATCATGCGAGTCACTGGGAGATCAAATCAGGACATATCCGCTTCATCTAAGTCAGATTTCACCTCTGGGGACTTGAGATTCCAGAAAAATTGAGGGTAATTGGAGGATGTCTAGCTGGACCAGTTGATGAAATGAAATTTTATCCTCCCAAAGATCCGGCCAGGTTTGTTCCTAAAGTGGCCCTTGATCGTCTCAGGTCTTACATCCTTGCATCTTACCTATCAGGCAATCCTGGGGAAGTACGGCTTTCATATGGACAATATGGAAAACCCATTGTTGACACTCCTTCCTGTCAATATACCTTCTCAACGTCTTTTTCAGGAAAAAACTGGATGCTGGATATCAGTCACGAAAACCCTGTTGGAGTCGATATTGAACAAATCAAGGAAATACCCGATCTCATTTCAAATACACACCAGCTGTTTCATACAGAGCAATTGAACCTAATCAGCTTGCTTCCTCCCATTGAACAGACACAGGCATTCTTTAATCTCTGGACACTCAAAGAAGCCTACCTTAAAGCAACCGGGAAAGGGTGGTCAGGTTGAGAATCCCTCCCGGATCTGACCCATTCCATCTCCAGGGGCCTTGCAGGCCCTGCTTGGACCTGCCACAAAGTCGGAGAATGTCGTGCATTCCTGATGACCAGCTTAATGATATGCAGGGCAATTGTATCCTGCCCCCGGCAGTAATGACTCAATAAGTACAATCAAGTGTACGCATTGGTCAGAACGCATTGGAATCTACATCTATCCTCCAGTGTCAGGTATTTTCTGTTGATTCCCCAAATATCCGGTCTACACCGAGCAGAGTATTCACCCACGCCAGGTCGTCGCTGTACTGTATTGTGATGAGGACCATCAGGGTAAGTGGCACTGCAAAGACCATCCCTGCAATCCCAAGGAGCCAGCCCCAGAAAATGACGGAGAGTATCACAATCAGCGCAGGAATTTCGAACTTCCGTGCGGCAAAATAGGAGAATACAGGGTTCTCTACCACGAGGTTCAGGATGCAGACAATCGCGACGACTGCCGCGGCGCCCCACAGGCCGAACTGGAGCCAGGCGAAGAAAATGGCCGGGATTGCCGCGATGATGAGGCCGATGAACGGGATGTATGCGAGGACGAAGGTCAGCACCCCCCATAACATGGCAGCATGGACCCCCATGGCATAGAGGGACCCACCAAAGAGGATGCCATGGATCAGGTTCGTCTCGGTCCTGACCACCACGAAGTCTATCATATACCCGCTCATGCGCGACAGCCTGGCCATTTTTTCAGGAGGGACCCCGGGAAGGCGGGTGAGTCTGTCTGCAAGGTGGGGGGCTTCGAGCATCATGAAAAACGTGGCGACCCCGATGAAGAAGAGGTAGAGGAGGAGGTCAGAGAGGTTCATCACAGAAGAGAGGATGAGGCCGACAAGGGAACCAAGGTCAGGAGAAGGGGGAATGGCTCCCGTCGGAAGCCCATGCCCGGCGAGCATCCCCGAGATCTGCGCCATCCGCTGGTTGAGTTCCGCCTGGTAGAGTGGGAGATCGTGCATCAGGACCCCAAACGAATAGAGAGAGATACCAATGAGCACGAGGACTGCTGCGATGGCAACAAGTGTCAGGATGGTCACCGAGGCGATATCTGGAATCCCCTTTTTTCTCATCCGGTCCATTGCAGGGCAGGCGATGAGGGTGAGGATGAGGGAGATGACGATGATCGTAACAACGTACGCACAGAACTTGAGGCCGATGATTACGAGAAAGAAGAATCCTGCGAGCACAAGGGCCCGGGAACCGGATGGCCACTCTTCAGGGAGCATTAAAGGAAGATATCTCTTTCATCCCTTTCAAATGATCCCTGATTTTATAATCTAAGATATAGGGATTCGTAAGGGGATCGATGATGACAACCGGCTCGCGTCTGGAAATACGAACAATCCCGAAGATCATATCAGCAAACCCGCGCAATCATCTCAATCTCAACCTTTGCATCCTTCGGCAATCCTGCAACTTTCACGGCAGCTCTGGCAGGATATGCCCCCTCAAAATACCGCCCATAGACCTTGTTGATGGTATCCCAGTCTGATGCATTGATGAAGTAGATCCTTGCCTGAACCACGTCAGAAAAATCAAGTTGGGATTCCTGTAATATTGCGTTCAGGTTCTCCATCGCTTGCACGGTCTGTTCTTCAGTGGTCCCTGCAAGTGAACCGTTCCCGGGGTAAAGACCGATCTGGCCCGAGAGGAATACCAGATCGCCGTACCTGACTGCCTGGTGGTAAGGGCCGACTGGTTCAGGTGCATTACTGCTGACGATAACGGTCTTTTCAGTATGTGGCTTTTGAGAGAATAACAGTGGAGAAAGGCCGAGGCCTGCCAGAAGACCACATATAAAAACCAAGATAACAACCCAGGTATAGGTTCGGTTCCCCATTCAGATCATGATATCTCTCTTGATACAAAGGAGATAAAATATCAGGATTAAATATCAGGTTTTTCGGCGTGGCATTTTTTAAATCTCCACATTCTCACGTTAATTCATGGGATGAATTGATTCCTTTCTCCTCTTATTCTCATGAACTGTAGTTATTTTTACACTGTGAGTTTTTCTTTACAACAACTTCTCCATCCACACGGAATCAAAGGGCAACCCCCGCTTTTTTCCCGCTCCGCGGAACCGTCCCACCTCGAAAAATCCCTGCTTTTCGTGGAACCGGATGCTGCCCTCGTTTCGGGAGGAGATGTGGGCGAGGATAACGGAGATTCCCCGTTTCTTCCCTTCCGCCGTGAGATGACGGAGCATCGCGGTCCCGATTCCCCTTCCGGTCACGTCAGGTCTGACAAAGTAGGTGACCTCTGCAGTATGGGCAAACGCAGGCATGGGGTTGAAAGGACGGAGCATCCCGAACCCGGCCAGAGCCCCATCCCTGTCGCGGGCGGCAACCGCGGGGTACCCCTCTGCTGCCTGTGTTAGCCTGTCAAAGAATTCAGGCGGCACCGGCTTCTCCGGAAAGGCTGCAAAACTGCTCCTGACGTAATAGTTGAAGAGATCTATCACTTCGGCTCCATCGGATCCGGCAAGAGGCAAGAGTGTGAAGTCGGACATTTTTCACATCCTTTATTCCCATACAGATGGTGCATCAAACCCTGATATGCGATGCGGCCTCATGGACACATCTGCGAAAAAGGCACTGTTCTCTCCAATACAATTTTGGAGTGAGTGCAAAATGCGGGAAAAATTTTTTGGGCTCTTCGCTATCTAACGTGGGCAGGATTGACGAACCGTATACACTTGGGGGTGCATTTCACTCCGGAGTTTCTGGATGCCCCGTGAAAATTGCAGACTGATTATTATTCAAAAGAAGCATCTCAAAATTACTCGCGTGGTGCGCGGAAATCACTTCTGGACGGTGGTCACGGTCATGGTCTCGGAAGCGACGGTGATCGTCTCCTCTGTTTCAAGGGCGGCCAAAATCAGCTCGCTCAACCGCGAGCGGAGGATCCGCCGGGTCCGTGTGTCGGCAACATACCGCGCTTCGAGCAAGATCCAGTTATCCGTGAGCGAGAGGTAGATGGAAGGTTCGACCACTTTCCTTGGGAGGAAATACTTCTCCCCGATCCGCTCGATCTCGATCTCTGCCTGCTCGGTCATGGTATCGGTCTCACGTTTCAGTATTGACAGGATGATGTCACGGGCCTTCCGCCAGTCGCTTTCGTAGGTGAGAGGGATCGAGATCTCATCCCAGACAAAAGAGTGGTCCCGGGTATAGTTGAAAAAGACGTGGTTTATTACCTGCGCATTCGGGACGACGACGAGCCTTCCCGATGGCTGATCTCCCTTCACCCATCCCCGGATCTCCATCATGGTCGTATTCATGATCCCAATGTCCATGACATCTCCGACATGATCACCGATCGAGATGCGGTCGCCTACCCTGAAATACCCTGATGCGATGATGAGGATACCCCCGACAAAATTTTTGAAGACGTCCTGGACCGCAAACGCGAGCGCCGCCCCTATGATCCCGTACGACACGATGAGCGACGAGGTGTCGGTGATCCATATCCGGAGGGTCGCGACAAGGATCACAACGATCGAGATGATGGAGAGGACCTTTCGTGCGGTATACCTGGTCTTCTGGTCCTGGATGCGCCTGACCACCAGCTGGCCGAGTAGTACGGAAAAGACCAGGTAGGAAGCGGCAAGGACGAGCGAGGTGAGGAAGAGATTTGTGACCACGAGGTCATCGAGCAGGGAGTGTGCAACGCCCAGGAGCGCCGACAACAGGATAAGGGCCCCGGAGATCAGGATCTGCTGCTTCATGCGTGGTTACCATTGCGTTCACGCTCCAATTATTTAGATGAGACTGTTTCCCCACTTACTTTTCTCAGTGCAGTCCCCCAAACTCGCTAACATCACATGTGGCCAGGCACGTTGATAAAATTGAAATGATGCGCGGGGACCTGCACGAACCTCTGACCTCATCGCCCGCCGAAAGAGAGATGTGCATCCCTTTTTAGATCAGGTTCCCGAACTTCGAGGCGCATGCGTCCTTGTATGCCCCCTCCACATCCGAATCTGGCGGATTGTAGGGCCTGGGGGAGTAACCGAGGATTGCACGTATCTTCTTTCGGACCGATTCCTCCCTCTGACGGACAAGTATCTCCTCTGCCCTGCCCTCGGCAGCGAGATCATGGAGATCTTCGTGGCATTGCTGGCAGAGGACCAGCAGGAAGCATTCAAGTTCCTCGGCAGGCATCTCCTGTTCCTTCCCAGGGTCGATGAAGGTATGCACTTCGAGATCGTCTGTGTTCGAGATCTTCCCGCAGAGTTCGCACTTTGAACCGACCGCCTCTTTCACCTTCCTGGCCCTGATGGGGTGTTCGAGCAGGAACCGCAGTGTCGACATCCGGCTGCATCTCCCATTTCCCGGGATGGCAGTGCGGGATGATAAGGATTGGGTTCGGGGTTTGCCCCCATAAGGGGCCCCTGAGGGGTTGCCTTTTCCCCATATAAGAACAGGTATGCCGGGACAGCCCCCTACTCTTCTGCTTCATCGATCTGCCGATGGGTTACTCTCACCTCCCGCGGGGTTCACCCTTTATGCCAGGGTCTCGCCCACGTTTCATCATGGACCCACTTATCGCTCGTATCCGAAAAGAACTGTCCGAACATGCGGACCCCCAAATCCAGAAGAACTCCCAGAGGTTCTTCAAGGAGGAGATACGGTGTTACGGGATGAAGACTGCCAGGGTGGTCGCAATTGCGAAGCAATACTGGAAGGAGGTTAAACCAAGGGATAAAAGGGAAATTTTTGCACTCTGCGAGGATCTTTACCGATCGGGCTACATGGAAGAGTCGTTCATTGTATCTGAATGGGCGCAGCGCCTCTCTGACAACTACGAAAGGGAGGATTTTTCCGTATTCAGGCACTGGATCGGGACGTACATCACCAACTGGGCATCCTGCGACGGATTCTGCAACCACACGATGGGGGCTTTCATCGAACAGTATCCCGACACCATCGACGAACTGAAGCGCTGGACCCGGTCAGAAAACCGCTGGATGCGAAGGGCGGCAGCAGTCTCGCTGATCATTCCCGCAAAGCACGGGAAGTTCCTTGAAGAGTCGCTCGCGATTGCCGACCTCCTGCTCACCGATGGGGATGACCTGGTGCAGAAAGGCTATGGCTGGCTCCTGAAAGAGGCGAGCCGGATGCACACGGGGGAGGTCTTCTCCTTCGTCATGGAAAGAAAGAGGAACATGCCCAGGACAGCGCTCCGCTATGCAATCGAGCTGATGCCAAAGGAGTTGAAAGCGGAGGCGATGAAGAAGGACTGGTAGCGGATGGGGCAATCGGCCCGCGTTCGGGCGGGGGCCGCCTGCCCGATTCACAACCTCTATCGGTGAAGCAGACGACATATTCTGTTCGTGACGGGAACCGGCAGGCCTGTTGTCCTGGTCCATGGGTGGAAGAGCCACCCCGGTATCTGGGACCGGCTCGTGGAAGCACTGGATAAGGACGCAATCCCTTCCTGGACGTTCGATCACTCCAGGGTTCGCGGAGCTGCAGTCGAATCGCTTGCCGCTCTCCTGCAGGAGTTCATTCGAGACCAGAGGGCTGATACGGGGTACTGCGGACCGATCGACATGGTCTGCCACTCCATGGGGACAGGGATCGCCCGGTACCTCATTGAAGTCCTTGATAAAAACGATAGGTGTGAGAAGGTGCGGCTCCTCGTTGGACTCGGGCCACCCAACAACGGGTCTTGCCTCGCGGAGCTCTTCTTTGATCCAGTTCACTCGCCGCGCATTCTGAAGACCCTTGGCGGGATCTTCGTGCCGAGAAGGTTCAATCCTGCTGACGACATCATCGTCCAGCAGTTCAGGCCCGGGAGCGAAGCGATGGCGGCACTCCGTTCTGCGGGGATCCGCGAAGATATCAGATACCGGTTCATCCTCACCGGGAACTGCGACGCTGACCCGGAGTTCTTCCCTCCTTTCCACGGGAAAACCTGGGTCATGACCGCGAATGGCTGGGAGACGACCTATGCAGGAGATGGGATAGTCCCCCACGCAGACTCCTGGCTCCAGGGGGCAGAATACGACATCCTCCCCCTCGATCCCTCCTCTCTCGCCCGCTCCCCCGATCTCTATTGCCCCCTGCACCTGCCGAGAAACCCGGATGTGATC
>DUGV01000035.1:3386-3570 GCA_013331225.1 Methanolinea sp. | reverse complement strand
CCTCGATCCCGGCATCCCTGAAGTTACGGTTCGTGCAAGTATTCCTGTTGTAGGCAATAACCACTCCCGGACGGAGAGCGATCACGTTATTGCCGTCGTCCCACTGCTCGCGCATTGCCTGGTACTCATCTCCCCCGGTCGGAATGGCAGTGAGGCGGACGAGATCCAGCGCATCGGCAACCGC